>JAZNVD010000140.1:0-6164 GCA_045592645.1 Candidatus Ornithomonoglobus sp.
GTACGTTCCGTGACATCCAGATTGTGAAACAAAGCCAGCAATTCTTTGACCAGTTGTTTGATGACCAGGATGTCCACCGAACGGTGATGAACTCTTTCCGTGATGCCTGTATTTTCGATACTGGTATAATCTATGTTGACAGGATAGGGAAGTCGATTAGCCGCATAATGCCGTGGCAGTTGAACTTTGATAACCGTGAGGCTTCCTATGGTCAGCTTACAAGAGTAGCGTGGAAGATGGAGAACTATCCGGTAACGCTTCTTCCGTTCAATGATTCAAAGCTCAGGAAGTCAATAGGCGAGAACATAAACACTGATGTTACTTATTACAGGTATTGGAACTTGAACGAGCACGTTCTTGTTCATTACATACCAGAAATGGACTTTTATAAGGAAGAGAAATGGGAGCCTATGTCCATTCCGTTCATCTTCATGAACTATGAGATTCCGATAAAGTCCGGCTCATCATCATCCGTGGTTGATATCCTTTGGGGCTTGCAGGATGCCATTGATGCGATTCTTGTAAAGATTAAGGATGCCTCACAACTGGCGGCTCCCATAAAGTACCTCGTGCCGGATAATGGTGGTGTCAATGTCAATAAGCTTACGGACAGAACAGCGGAGATTATGACATATACCCCAATCCCAGGGCAGACACAGGTACCAATAGAAGCGGTAACCGCACCTTTCATGGACCCGCAGTGGCAGCAACTTCTTGACAAATTCAAGCAGGACATGTATGAAATGGTCGGTGTGTCCCAGTTGTCCGCCCAAATGCAGAAACCAAAAGGACTTAATTCCGGAGTTGCAATCTCAACCATGGAAGACATCGAGCTTGGACGGTTTGAGGTTCAGTCTGACATGGTCATAAGGACGTATACTGACCTGGCTCGATTGTGCACGAATGTGTTTGATGCGGATGATGATATTCTTCCGCCCAACCGTGTCCGTGATTCAATCAAGTGGTCAGACATAGTAAATGCCCAGGACCAGCTTATAATACAGTACAGTGCCGCAGAAAAGCTCAGCAAGGACCCACAGGAAAGGGCACAGCAGATAATGATGCTGGTACAAATGGGCGTAATCCCACAATCACGTGTGGCTTCCCTTATGGAAATCCCTGATGCGGTTCAAGGATACTCACTTGCCAACAACAACATTAATGCGGTTATGAAAGTCATAGACAACTGTATTGAGAAAGGTATATTCGAATACCCTGACTTCATCGATAATGAAACCTTGGAAAATGAAATCTTGAACACGCAGCTTTCGCTTTTCGGCGGAAATACCAAAGCAAACCAGAAAGCAATTGACGATTTGAAACAACTTTATGAGGTAGCCGAAACAAGGATTATGAATGCACAGACAAATGCGGAAATGGCGGCCGTACAACAACTTCAGAATGAGCTGTCAGAGGATATGCAGAATCCAAACGGACAGATTCCAACAGCGATAAATCAAGGTATAACTAATAGCATAGGAGAACAATAATGAGAACACCTGAACAGATTGAGGAAGCCTTAGATAAACTTGATGGACTTTTAGCAAAGTTCGATGAGGCTAATGACAGATTTGACCGTGGGGAATGGAGTAAGAAATATTCCGAAAAGTTTGCCCCATATGAAGAGAAGCTCAAGCTTCTTAACGGTGATGACTTTGATATTATGAAAGAGTCATATGATGAATATCACAAGGATTATTCTGACTTGTCTGATGACGATTATGCCAATAGTCTTGAGGAAAACATCAAGAAAGTAGTGCGGCGTATCTGGCCGGAAGCCGAACCAGAGAAAGTTGAGCAGGTAGCTGAGGAAGTAAAAGAAGCTGTATCAGAAGAACCTGCCAAAGAAGAGATTCACATTGAGTCAGAAGACAAGGATGGCGACGGCGAGATTTCAAAGGATGAAAATGCAATGGAAGAAAAGCCATCTGCAGAAACTGAACAAGAAACAGATGAGTCCGAAGAGGACAGATTTGTAAAGGACTTGGAAGACTACAAAGCCAATATGCCTCGACGCAATAAATAATAAGAGGGGAAGACATGGCAGCAGATAAGATTAACATGAACCCTAATGTAACTAACCCTCTTCCAAAGCCTGGGAGCTTAAATCTTTTGACAGAGGAACAAGCTGAACAGCAGCTTTACGACAAAGACCCAACCCTTAGAATAGACAAACCCGCATCTGAGCAGTCAAGCCACCTGGCCGCAGGAAGAAAGCATCTTGAGGAACAGAAAAGGCTTGAGGATGTGGCTGAGGAAGAAGGAGTTGAGACCGAAGGGTCGAAGGGTATGTTGGACAAAGTAAAGGACAAGCTGGCTGGATTAGGTAATAGTTCTGTAGAACCTGAAAAGGCCAGTGTTTCCACAGAATCTTCCACATCCCCAAGTGCAAGTGAAACTGCACCATCTACACCTACACCTACACCTACATCAAATGGGGAGAGTAAAGTAGAGGACACGGTAAACGGCTCATATAAGATTCGTTCAATATTGGATGCTTATAACGATGGGGAAATGGACAAATCAACCAGGGATTACCTTATCGTTGATGCATTGAGCAAGTTTGCAAGGGGTCTTGGTAAGGACATTTCAAATATTGGTGCCGCCTATACTGGTGGTGCAATTCAGGATTCTACCCCTGAGGATACATTGTGGGGTGCAAGAAATACTGAAATGGCTAAACAAGGTATTTCTTCAGAAGCAAATAAAGTTGCTGGTTCAGACAGGGAACAGAATTACAGGGCTAAGGAAGCCAGTATCAGGGCAAATGAGCTTAGCAATGAGCTTACTGGATATAAGCTTGAGATTCCACGTACTTATGAACAGCTTATCCAGAGCGCTGATAACATCAGTACGCCTTGGTTGAGGGCGGCCGTAAAGGGTTCTGCCCAAGCAATGCTTAACAATTCGGTTAATGGTGGTGAGCTTAATCCGGCTACGCTTATAGCAAATATTGTTGCGAACGGCGGAAATGAATTAGCTCAGGCTGCTCAGGCTTCAGGTAAATCACCAGAGCAGTATGTTGCCGATACCGTTAAGTCAATGCTTCCAGAAGTCAAGGCGACGGTATTTTAATTAAACTAATAGTATGTAACGGGTTCAGTTGAGTTCGGCCTTGAGAAAACAGGGCTGACTCTTAACTCGATTGTATTCCGAAACAAATACAACTTAACCGGCGACAGGGTTGGTACTGAAGAGGGGATTTAAACTATGGCTGCACAAGCTATTTCTGCCGATGAGGCAATTATGAACATCCTTAAAGTATGGTATAAGGATGGGGTCGAGAACTTGCTTTTCCGCAATTCTCCGGTTGTAAAAGACATTAACAAAACACGTGTTGAAGGTAAACAGCAGAACTTTGCGGCAGTTTACTCACGTGGTGGTGCCGTCGCAGGTGACTTCCTTGTTGCGGAAGCAAAAGCAGCACAGAATGTCCGCAACGCAGAGTTCAAAGTAACTCCTGGTCAGATGTTCAGCGTATTCAGCTACAACGCAAAAGAAGTTCAGGCATCTCTTTCAAAGAAAGGTGCTTACATGAAAGTCGCTGGTAACAAGGCATTCGCCGCTACTGAGGCTTTCCGTAAGACAATGGCCGCAGCATTCTATGGACGTGGTTATGGTGAGATTGGTATCCTTGAGGATGCGGTTACATTCGTATCGGGTACTCCAATTGACATCACATTGACTGACGACACAATCATGAAGATTGCGGTTGGTTCTGGTCTTGCCCTTAAAGAGTCAGTTGCCGCTACTACAAACCTTGTTAAGCTTGAGGTTACTGCTATTGACGGTAACAAAGTTACTGTTACCCCAGCTTCTGCTTATACTGGTACAGGTGGTGAGATTGTTACCCTTGATGGTTCTATGGACGCTTCTGGTAATCCATATCTTCCAATGGGTATTGACGGATGGCTTCCAATCGTAAACGGACGTACTGGTGCGGATTGGACATCTTACATCCGCACACCATTCTTCGGTGTAACTCGTTCCGTTGCAGTTGAGGGACTTGCCGGCAACTTCGTAAATGCTATCGGTACAGCAGAAAAGAAATCTGATACCGTTCAGAAACTTCTTCGCAAAGTACGACGCTATGGTTCAAAAGCTGACCTTATCGTTATGAACGATGAAGACTGGCTTGGAATGGCACAGGAAATCCAGTCAACAAACACTTACTTCACGCAGACTTCTACATCTGCACAGCGTAAGGCAAATGTTGGCTTGACAAAGCTTACCGCAGGATTCAGCACAAACTACATTGACAACATCTATGATGACCCTTACTGTCCAAAAGGTAAGTTCTACGTTCTTGACAAAGACGTAGTTGAGCTCTGGGCTTATACAAACACTGATGAGCTTTCAGACGGTATTGCAGGTAACCAGCCTGGTAAACCAGACGCTGAGGAAGAGAACAACAAGGGACGTGTAAATGACCCTTATAAACTTCTAATCGACGACTTCATTTCAACACAGCCTGGTGCCGCTACATCGGACGGCATGGCGGTCGAGGTGGCATTCAACCTCTTCGGTTCTTATGTAATCCTCGACCCATCGGTTTGTGGTGTAGGTATTTTCAGTGATGCGGATACGGATACATTGCTTGGATACAAATAAGCCTAAAATGAAGTTGTAACAAATTAAAAGAGCTCCCGGCTACTGGGGGCTTTTCTTTTATAGCTTTCCTTCTTTATGAGCTTTTCGCCATTGGTTCCAATTTAGCTCTCCACCGTTTGCTTTGTACTTGTAGTAATCCAATTTGTCTTGCTTTAATTTGCCGTTAGAAACTGCGTCTTTCATTTTGGCTCTATACTCATCCGTTTGTGAGAAACTGTAATCATGGTTTCCATATTTCTTTTGTCTTTCCTCAGATGACAGTTTTGAGTTCGATTCCTTCAAAGACCTACGCTGCTTTTCCCTTACCTCTTTTGTATGCAGGTAAGATGGGTACTCATATACCCCATCTTTCCAATGTTGTTTAACTGTATTTGAAATCTGTTCTTTCTGCTCATTAGAAATTGTTTTCCCTTTATTAGGGTTTTCGTGAGTTTCAAAATATTTTGTTAATCCAGTTGATACCTTAACTTTCCAATTACTTCTTTCTGTTTCTGACCAGTTTTCTTTAGCCTTCTTTGAGGCTGCCCCTCTTTTCATTGCAATTTCTTTCTTTTCTTCCTCAGATTTGTTAGACCAATTTTCCTTAAATTTGATTACTCTCTTGGCCATAATTTCTGGTGAATTACAGTTACTGCCGACCACATGACCAGTCTCACCGCTCTTTCTGAAGAATCCTCTGTTAATGAGATTTTCTCTGTCATTATTCCAAGCTTCTTCGATTAAGTCTGCTTCATAGTCAAGGCATTCTTGTTTGTCATCAAAATATTTTAATACCTCGTGCTTATACTTTGTTGTGTTCTTATTGAAGTCTTCAACAAACTCAGTGTCCGTTGAGCTGGTGAAGTAGTTGTAGCCTATGTAGTAGTTGTCTGGATTTAATGTTGTCTTGCTTCCAATATAGTACTTCCCTGTTCTTTTGTCAGTGACTTTATAGACATACAATCTTGTAGCAGGCACCATATAAATGTTTGTCCAACTGCCAGGGTTCTTTACTTGGATAATGCTACCATCCTTGTAACCTTTTACGATTTCCGCATTCCTTTGTGGTTCCCTGTTTGCATATCTGTTTTCTTTAACCCAGTAGTTCATGAAGCTTTCGCCGCCAAAGTTGGTTTTGTCAACATTATCCAAGAACTTCATACTTCTGCCGTCATATTCTCTTCTGTCAACATAGTACACAATAGTCTGAACTAGGGGATTATCTGCAATTATATGTTTCCATAATTTAGATGCACCACCTATAATCTGATAACCCATTTTACAAGCTCCCCGTGCAATCTCTAAATCATATTTACCTTTACCAAAGAAAGCGTGGCCAACTGAGTATGCCATAACCGGTTCATCATTGTAATAGAGGCAGTAAGCTTTGTCTGCGTTTCTGTAACCTTCGATGTTGTTCTCCTCAAAGAATGCCTTGATTTCTTTTGCCTTGATAATTCTTATTTCACACTTTCTTGCAAATATTTTCTGTACTTTGCCAAAATGATATGAGATGATGTTCTTGTAGATTTTGATATTATAGGTTGGGTAAATGAATACGCATCTGATTCCTT
>JAZNVD010000141.1:0-6359 GCA_045592645.1 Candidatus Ornithomonoglobus sp.
AGCACTTGATAAGGCAAAGCTTTCTATAATCGTTGGTGAGGATGAGAACAGCTTTAAAACATTCAAAGAGCATTATGGCTTTGGAGAAGAAGTAACTCCCGAGACATTGTACGGTGATGTAAGAGGTATTATCGAGAAGAAGGCAGTAGAGGACAGAAAAGCCAAGGAGAAGGAAGAAACTGAAGCAACAGAAGCTCCTGAAACAGAGGTTGCACCCGAGGCGGAAGCAGCTGCAGAATAATTTTTTTGTGAGGTTATTATGAACGGCGAGAAGATAACAACTGAAAACTCCGTCGTTGGTGATGACGGAACATTTAAAAAGAAAAAGACATGGATCAAGATTGGCATTGGTGCAATTGTTGTTTTAATAGCAGGAGTACTGATGTCGAGAGTTCTTTTGATGACAGGCATTATTAACCCTTACGAAAAGGATTATATTGACGTAACGGGTAAACCGGCAGAGGACCTGGCAGAGGAAAAAGGGCTGGAATATGATAAGTTCCTGAAGGCATATGGTTTGCCCAAGGATATGTCCCGAAAAACCTTTGAAAGAGCAGTTTATTATAATATCCCCGTAAAAATTGTTGTCAAACAGACAGAAAGCATTGAGAGCTTTGAAGCTCTTAAGGAGTCAATGGGCTGGGATGACAGTATAACCGAGGATACAACATTAGGTGATGCTCTTGATAAGACAACTTTGTCAAAGTATGTAGGAGATGAACAGCTTGAAAGGTTCAAGAGCCTTTATGAGTTGCCTGATGATGTAACAGGTGAAACCTTATACGGTGAGGTCCGTAACCTGGTTGACGCTAAAGAAAAGGAATTCCGTGAAGCAGAGAAATCGGATGTTTCCCAACAAAATAAAAGTGAATAATAAAGGGCGAGGAAAAATCCTCGCTTTTTATTTACAAAGGTAAAAATTTGTGTTATACTAAAGTCAGAGCAACTTAACAGGAGGGTTTTAACAATGATTTTAAAGGAGAAAAGAGAATTTATAGAATTTATGATAGAGTCAAACGTTCTGAGATTCGGTGACTTTGTTACAAAGAGTGGAAGAAATACTCCCTATTTTATAAACACAGGTAATTATCGTACAGGCAAGCAGATTGCAATTCTTGGTAAATTTTATGCACAACTTGTAAAGAAAACAATCGGCGAGGAGTTTGACTGCATGTTTGGCCCTGCTTACAAAGGAATCCCATTAGCAGCGGGATGTGCCGCAGCACTTTATAATGAATTCGGCACAGACAAGCCCTATTTTTTCAACCGTAAAGAGGAAAAGGATCACGGTGAGGGCGGCTCAATAGTTGGATATAAGCCAAAGGATGGTGACCGTGTAATTATTATAGAGGATGTAATCACCGCAGGAACTGCTATTCGTGAAACGATGCCCGTACTTATGAGTGCGGCAGATGTTAAGGTTAAGGATATGTTTATATCGGTTAACCGCTGCGAAGTAGGTAATACTCCCGGAAAAACCGCAATTATGGAAGTTGGCGAGGATTATGGTATTAATGTCCATGCCATTGTCACGGTTGCAGATATTTACGAGTATTTAAAGGAATCAGGAGACTATGAGGAAATGATTCCCAAGATGGAAGAATATATGGAGAAGTACTGCATTCTTTAATTAGAGAAAGGATTTGATTTGTATGAAGCTTAGGAAATTATTTATAGGATTTGCGATTTTGGGCATTATGAGTGCTTTATCCATAACCTCTATGGCAGAGAGTGATAAAGTAACTGTTACTGTTGACAATGAGGCAGTTGTGTTTGAAGATCAACAGCCCGTGATTATTGAAGGCCATACATTGGTTCCTGTACGTGCCGTATTTGAGAAGGCGGGTGCCACAGTAACGTGGGATCAGCCAACTCAGACGGCCACAATATCAAACAATGATGATGTTGTGACAATAAAGTACGGTGACAAGGTAATGTACCGTAACGGCGAGGCGATTGAACTTGAGCAACCGGCGGATGTTATTAATAACAGAACAATGATTCCGGTTCGTGCAATTGCTGAAGCTATGAATTATGCGGTAACATGGGACGGACACCATAGTCTTATCCTTGTATCTACAACGGGTAAACCCTACAGGCCTTTTGCGTTTTTAAAGACAGGCTTCAGAACATTGGAGGATCAGGCAGAGTTTTTCTGCGATGGATCAGCATTAGAGGATATAGATCTTGACGGTGACGGAATTAAGGAGAGAGTGGAGTTCTCGCGTTCGGATGATTTGTTTGAGGATTCTACACCTGTTCTTGTAATTGATGGCATTGACTATACTGCAAGCCTCGGCTCAATGACAAGCGTTCATTCTATGGCAGTAGTGGATGTAGATAAAAATGACCAAACTAAAGAAATTATAATAAGTGAAAACGGAGACACCCTTAATGCACAGTTCTATCGTTATAATAATGGGATAATGACAATGCTCCAGAAGGACGGCGTTGCAACTTCTGTGCCCTATGCTTCAGAACTGCTTCTCAGCGGAACAGGCTACATTATCACAGACCTTGCGGGTGTATGTTTTACAGATATAATGGTAACAGGCTGTGTTTACAGAATGGATACTGATAATGTCGCATTGTATCGTATGAGCTCTATTGAATCTATTTTTGGAAGAAATCTTTACAAGACATATGATGACCAGATGTTATATAACATTATATATACAAAGAGTTATCAGGAGGGAACATACAAGGATATGACCGATGTAGGAGTAATCAATTCTATGGATATAGAAAAGTTCAAGCTTCTTGATGGATATAGAGATTTTGATGACCCCAAATATATTGAGTTGTATATTGAACTTCCCAACGGTGAGAAAGCAGTTATTACTCCTTATAGAACATAATACAGGAGGTGGTTAAGATTATTAAGCGGTTTATTTGTATAATTATGGCATTTATTGCCATGACAGCAACGGTTAATGCATATGATGTGGTTAATCTGCCTCATTCTATGTCTTTTTCTGATGCGTTAGGAGCTTTTACCAGTGATGATATATCTTCTGCCACCGTAAGTGATATTGACCGTAATATTTATAGAAATTTATCTGATTCGGAAATAGATACTTTTTATGATACGGCATGCGATATGACCGTGTGGCGTAAAATAAATCCCACGCCTTTCCGTGGTCCGGCTATTAATCTCACAATGAAAAATGGCGACACAATAAGCTATTATTATAATGCAGGTCTGCAGATTGGTTTATATGGAGAGGGAAACTATATCTGTTATATGCCTGCTGCTGAGAACCAGCAGGAATTACTATATCTCCTTGAGGAGTTGTACAATGGCGGCGGCGATGTTTATGGCGGAGCACCGTGGAACGTAGTTACCAATAAGGACTTTTTAAAGCTTCCAAAAGCGGAGTGGTCAAAGGTGACAGTCACAGAGGCGGCAAAAAAGTCGCTTGTGCCTTATGACTTTACTGATAAATACGAAAAGAATATAACCCGTGAAGAGATGGCAATTCTTATATGCAATTTTATAACCGTTGCAGGAAACTATGCCAATATGGATGAGTATATGAACGCAACGGGCACAGTGTATCTTTACGGAAGCTTTAAAGATTGTGTAAACCGTGATGAGGGCATAGACTGTTTGTATGCGTTAGGAATAATAAACGGCGTTGACGGTGTTAATTTTAATCCCGACGGACTCGTAACACGTCAGGAAGCAGCAGCATTTATATCGCGTGCTGCAAAGCTTTTTATGTACGTTGGTACAAACTCTGATGTAAAAACGGCTGACTGGAGCCAAGTGGGCTCATGGGCAGTGCCAAACATAAGATGGTGTATTGACAAGGGACTGCTGTTGTTGGATGATTATAATAATATATATCCGACAAATAATATGACAGTAGAGCAGGCAATAACAGTACTAAGCAGACTGTATGATATTATACAGAGTTCACAGAACTAAATAAAAATACCGCACAATGATGCGGTATTTTTTGGAGGATGATAAATTGAAAATAAGCAGTTTAACTCTTGAAAACAACGTCTTTTTAGCGCCCATGGCAGGGATAACAGATAAGCCGTTCCGTGAGGTATGTCGCGAATTTGGGGCAGGAATGGTTTACAGTGAGATGATAAGTGCCAAAGGCCTTCACTACAATGACAGAAAAACCGCATCGCTTATGGATATGACGGGGGAAAGCCCGTGCGCTATACAGATTTTTGGTAGTGAGCCTGAAATAATGGCGGAGATTATTCCAAAAGTGATGGAGTTTGATCCTGATGTTATTGATATAAATATGGGCTGTCCTGCCCCCAAAATAGTAAATAACGGTGATGGTTCTGCCCTTATGAAAACCCCTGAATTAATGGGTAAAATAATGCGTGCCATAAAGGATGTATCTCCTGTGCCAGTGACAGTAAAAATGCGAAAGGGCTGGGAGGATGACAATTCTCTTATCTGTGCAAAAATTCTTGAGGAGAACGGTGCAGATGCCATTACAGTTCACGGCAGAACAAGGAAGGAGTTTTACAGCGGTAAAGCTGACTGGGATGTTATTAAGAAAATAAAGTCTGAACTTTCCATTCCCGTTATCGGTAATGGCGATATATGGACAGCAGATGATGCAAGAAATATGTTTGAATATACGGGATGTGATGGTGTTATGGTAGCACGCGGTGCGCAGGGAAACCCGTTTATATTTACTGAAATAAGAGAGTTAATGGAAAAGGGACAGATTACGACTGTTGTGACACCTAAAGAAAGGCTTCAGGTTTGCATCAAACATATAACACGTCTTGTAGAGGAAAAGGGTGAGGACAGAGGTATTAAAGAGGCGAGAAAGCATATTGCCTGGTATATAAAAGGCCTTAAGGGCTCATCGCAGATAAAGACAGAGGTCTTTAAAATTGGTGATTTTGCCACAATGACCAAAGTGTTGACAAATTATATTGATAAAATATAATAAATCTCAAAAAAATTTGTAAAAGTATTGAAAAGTTAAAATTTTTTTGATACAATATATAAAATACTCACCTTTTATAATGAGGTTATCGGGAAAGGAGCAAAAGACAATGGACAAGTTCGGAAAAGAAGGTCTTACATTTGATGATGTGCTATTGGTTCCCCAGGAGTCAGACATAACTCCCAACATGGTAGAGCTTGGCACACAGCTTACAAAAAAAATAAAGCTTAATATACCTTTTATGAGTGCGGCGATGGATACCGTTACAGAGGCGCAGATGGCAATTGCGATTGCACGTGAGGGCGGTATTGGTATCATTCATAAGAACATGACAATAGAAGAGCAGGCGGCAGAGGTAGACAAGGTTAAGCGTTCAGAGAACGGTGTTATTGTTAATCCTTTCAGCTTATCAAAGGACCACACTTTGAAGGATGCCGATGATTTGATGGGTACATATAAGATTTCAGGTGTTCCCATTGTAGACGATGACAATGTTCTTATCGGCATTATCACAAACCGTGACCTTAGATTTGAGACAGATTTTTCAAAGAAGATTTCCGAGTCGATGACATCAGAGAACCTTATTACTGCACCTGAAGGAACAGACCTCAAGGAAGCACAGAAGATTTTGTCACACCACAAGGTAGAGAAGCTTCCTATTGTTGATAAGGACAACAAGCTAAAAGGCCTTATTACAATCAAGGATATTGAAAAAGCGGTACAGTACCCCAATTCAGCACGTGACAGTCAGGGACGTCTTCTTGCAGGTGCGGCTATTGGTGTAACAGATGACTGCCTTGACCGTGTTGCGGCATTGGTTGCGGCAGGCGTTGACGTTGTTGCTCTTGACTCGGCTCACGGACATTCAAAGAATATTATAAATAAGGTAAAAGAAGTTAAAGCAAAGTATCCCGACCTTCAGCTTATTGCAGGTAACATTGCAACTGCAGAAGCTGCAAAGGCACTTATTGCAGCAGGAGCAGATTGTCTTAAGGTTGGTATCGGCCCCGGCTCAATCTGTACAACACGAGTTGTTGCAGGTATCGGTGTTCCTCAGATTACAGCAATTTATGATGTATGTCAGGAAGCTAAAAAGCACGGAATTCCCGTTATTGCTGACGGTGGTGTTAAGTACAGCGGTGACTGTGTTAAGGCAATTGCAGCAGGTGCAGATGTTATTATGATGGGTAGCCTGTTTGCAGGTTGTGATGAGAGCCCCGGTGAATTTGAAATATTCCAGGGCAGACGCTTTAAGGTTTACCGTGGTATGGGTTCACTTGCAGCTATGGAAAAGGGCTCAAAGGACAGATATTTCCAGACAGGCTCAAAGAAGCTTGTTCCCGAAGGTGTTGAAGGACGAGTTCCGTACAAGGGACCGCTGTCAGATACTATATTCCAGCTTTTGGGCGGACTTCGCAGTGGTATGGG
>JAZNVD010000142.1:0-5224 GCA_045592645.1 Candidatus Ornithomonoglobus sp.
GATTATTGAGGTAGTAGGAAGATGTGCGGTCGAAAGTTGCCCGTAGCTTTAGCTACGGAAAGAAACTTTCGGGAAACCGCAAGCTGGGGATGGGTAGCAGATTATTGAGGTAGTAGGAAGATGTGCGGTCGAAAGTTGCCCGTAGCTTTAGCTACGGAAAGAAACTTTCGGGAAACCGCAAGCTGGGGATGGGTAAAAATTATCGAGGTAGTAGGAAAATGTGTGAGTCGAGCCCCTGATCGCGTACCAAAAGAAAAACACCATCCAGACGGATGGTGTTTTTGTTTGTAAAATTCCGTCTTTGTTTGTACTAAACAACCATACAAAATTAATTTTAAAAGGGGTTGACTTTGTAGTTTTACGGGTATATAATGAACAAAATACACATACAGGAGGTACTAATTATGTGTAATATTGCAGGCTATATAGGAGATAAACAGGCGGCTCCTATACTGCTTGAAATGCTAAAAAAGCAGGAAATTTATGATGCAGGCGGCTCAGCAGGAATTGCGACAATTCATGAGGGAAAGCTTTACTACAAAAAGTTTCTTGGAAATGCAAAAGAGCTTGAAAAAGAAATAGATTTTTCGGAGCTTCCCGGAACAATCGGTATTGCGCACGTGAGACCTGCAAGAACGTACCTTTCTCATTCTCATCCCTATGTTTCATTAAACAGAAAGCTTGCAATGGTTTCAAACGGCACAACTCCTTATGATGAGGAGCTTATAGAGAGAAGAAACAAATTCACTAATGACCTATATGAAAAGGGATATGATTTCGAAACAAAGCACATTGCAGAGACGAGCTCATTCCCCCAGCTAAAAAGCGGTGAGTATATTTCAGCTATGGACGTTGTTGTTAATCTTGCCCAGGAATATATTAAAAATGGCTATGCCCCCCTTCACGCACAGACAAAAGCACTTGATGATATGTATTCAGAACGTGTGGGCTGTATGATAAATGCAGACGAGCCTGATTATATCGGGGTTGTGAGGCTTTCACGCCCTATGGAAATACTTATGGCAGAGGGTGAAACATATATTGCAACTACACGGTTCGGGTTCCCCGGGGATGTTAAGGGCGATGTATATTCGCTGCCCGTTCAGCATTGTTGTAAAGTAACAAGAAGCGGGTTTGAGGTAATGCCATATAAAGCAGAGACAGACACTGTTGCCGAGATTACTCCCGACACATATATTAAGGCATACAAGAAGGTTGAGGAAATGCTTCTTAATGCCACAAAGGAAAATCCCGTTATATATGATGATGTTGAGATAACACTAAGCAAAATGACCGAATTGTGGGATGAGCAACATAAGATTTCACAGTACGCAAAGGTAGGCTATGATATTTTATGGCAGATTCATAAGGAAGGCAGAATGAAAACATTTATTACACAACAGCAAAAACCTGCAGGCTGGTCAAGAGACCTGATAGCTATGTACATAGATTAAGGGGTAACTCAAAATGAAAAGTGTCCGATGTAAATTTGATTATAAATGGGTAATAATTGCACTGTCATTTCTGATGGTCTTTATCGTTCTTGGCTTCTGCAGTTCGTCTAAAGACTTGTATCTTAAGCCTATGACAGAAGCCCTTGGAATGAAGAGAAGTGTTTTTTCAATAAATGATACCTGCAGATATGTAACAACGGCGGTTGTAAACCTGTTTTTCGGAGCCCTTGTTGCAAGGTTTGGCACAAAGAAGCTTATTATTGCAGGTTTTTTAAGCCTTATATTGTCCTGTATTTCATATACTGTTGCAACAAATGTTTATATGTTGTGTCTGGGTGGATGTCTGCTTGGTGTAGGTCTTGCGTGGACAACTACTACAATGGTTGGCAGTGTTATCAATAAGTGGTGCACAAATAACCGTGGCACAATTATGGGTGCTATTCTTGCATCCAACGGAATTGGCTCAGTTGCTGCAACATGGATAATCACATTTATAAAAAGCGGAAGCACCGACCCCTTTGTATACAGAAAGGCATACATACTTACAACTATCATCCTTGCCTGTGTTGCGGCGTTGATTTTCATATTCTATAAAGAACCTCCAAAGAAAAAAGAGGAGTCTGTAACAGATAAAGAAAACAAGAGAAAAGACAGTCAATGGAAAGGGATTTCCTGGGAGGTTGGCTCAAAAAAAACGTATTTTTATATTGCGTGTGTATGTATTTTCCTTACGGGACTTGTTCTTCACGGAGTTTACGGCGTGCGTGCGGCACATCTTGAGGATTCGGGGGTAAGTGCGTCAAGCCTTGCCACAATTGTCAGCGTCAATATGATACTGCTGACTTTGACAAAGTTCAGCACAGGCTTCATTTACGATAAGTTTGGCATAAAAGCCGCAATGAATGTCTGCCTTTTATCATCTATTGCAGTTATGATAACTTTTTGCTTTGTATCAGGGTCGGGTGTTGGTCTTGGTTTGGCATATGCGTACGCATTGTTCTCTGCTATGTCCCTGCCCCTTGATACCATTATGTTACCAATTTATGCGGACGAATTTTTCGGTGGACAGTCCTATAACAAATTCCTCGGAATTTTTGTATCCGTTAAAGAAGCAGGATATGCAGTTGGCTCAATTGTAATAAATAGCTTCTATGATATTTTCGGAACATACAAGGTAGCATTTATTATTTGTGGTATAGTAATGTTTGGCGTTCTTATTGCAATGCAATACGTAGCAAATGCGTCAAAAAAAGTGCGAATAATCAAGGCGATATAAATTATGTGTAATATAGCGGGATATATCGGCAACAAACAGGCAGCACCAATACTACTTGAAATGCTTCGTAAGCAACAGAGCTTTGACGGCGGCTTTTCAGTAGGAATTGCAACAATTCACGAGGGGAAACGTATATAGCTTCAACCAGATTTGCATTCCCCGAGGCTTGCGGTGCAATGATGATGTCACTACCGACTATGCAGATTTGTGAGATAACCCGTGACGGAGTTAAGGTTTCAGGTATCAAAATAGAGGGAGATGCCGTTCCCGAAGTTGCTCCATTGTCCAATAAAATTGCGTATGATACCCTTGTTGAACTACTTTCAAGAGGAAAGGAGAATGCGGTTGTATTTGACGATTGCGAAATTGCTCTTGAGAATACCGAGGGTCTATGGCAGGATAAAAAACGCTATACTCAACACGCAAGACTTGCATACGATATTTTATGGCAGTTACATAAGGAGGGCAGATTAAAGAGATTTATCGGCCCACAGAAAATGCGTTCAGGAATAAGACAGTCAACATATATGTATATTGAATAATTTTATTCCCCCGATAAAAATCGGGGGTTTTGTTTTGTCACTATTTAGATTATTTTCAAAATAGGTATTGACAAAGAAATTGCGTTGTGATAATATCTATTTAGAAAAACATCTAAACAGCGAGGTGGTTTATATGGGTATGAATGAAACCTTTAAGGCAATATCGGATCCTGTAAGACGGGATATACTGCAAATGTTAAGGGGCGGAAAGAAGTCTGCCGGCGAAATTGCAGAACATTTTAGTCTGTCGGGTGCAACAGTTTCTTATCATTTGTCAAAGTTAAAGTCGGCAGACCTTATAGCAGAGGAAAAATATAAGAACTTTATTTATTATGAGCTCAATACATCTGTGTTTGAGGAGATAATAAAATGGATATATGAGTTAGGAGGGAAAATAAAATGAAATTTATAAAATGGAAAACTTTAATAATTACATCACTTGTGTGTCTTACGCCTATACTTTTAGGAGTGGCATTATGGGATAAACTTCCCGACACAATGGCAATTCATTTTGATATAAACAACAATCCCGATAATTTTGCGTCAAAGGGATTTGTGGTTTTTGGAATACCTGTCCTGATGGTGCTTTTACAGATGTTTTGTTGCTTTATAAATGATATAAACGCATATAAGCACGGAGACCGCAAGAAGTTTGAGATGGTGACAAAGTGGATAATTCCTGTAATGTCAGTCATTCTGCAGGTTGTAACATTGGGGTACGGACTTGGCTGGAATTTAGATATACGCCGAATTGTGGCGTTTATTGTGGGAATTATTTTTCTTGTAATCGGAAACTATTTACCAAAGTTTGATTATATTAAAAACTACGATGTTGATAAGGAAAAGGCCAGAATAATCAACAGATTTATCGGATATATGACAGTAATTATGGGCTTGTTGTTTTTAATAAGCATATTTCTTCCGCCCATAGCATCAATGATTTGCCTGATTTTACTGATACCCTATGCAGTTATATCTGTTATTTACGGAATTAAAGTGGGAAGAAAAAAAGGATGAGGTGCAGTTGGGTTAACCTGAATAACGAAAATTATGTCCGCTATCACGACGAAGAATGGGGCAAACCCTTATATGATGATAAAAAGCTTTATGAGCTTCTTATATTAGAGTCTTTTCAGGCGGGACTTTCGTGGGAGTGTGTTTTAAACAAGCGTGATAATTTCCGTCGTGCCTTTGATAATTTCGATATTGATAAAGTAATTGCATTTGACGACAAAAAAGTAAATGAGCTTATGAACAACACGGGAATTATCCGAAATTTACGTAAAATAAGAGCAACAATAGCTAACAGTGTAGTGTTTAAGGCAATTCAGCAGGAGTTTGGTTCATTCAGTAATTATATATGGTCATTTACGGATAATAAGGTTATTGATGAGGAGTTCACTGTAAGGACAACATCACCTTTATCGGATACTATATCAGAAGATTTGAAAAAGAGAGGTATGACCTTTGTTGGTTCAACAATCATTTATTCATATTTACAGTCTATGGGTGTCATAAACGGACATTCCAAAGATTGTATGTGCAAGTGAGGTGAATATAGTGGATAATAAAATAAAGACATTTGCCAAAATGGTAGAGGAGTGCAATAATATTGTTTTCTTTGGCGGAGCAGGTGTGTCAACAGAAAGCGGAGTCAAAGACTATCGCAGTCAGGACGGCTTGTATAACACCGTCAAGGAATACGGGGTTTCACCTGAGATAATTCTTTCAAGAAGCGTTTTCTTTGAACATCCTGAAATATTTTATGATTTTTACCGCAAGTATTTTGTAATTGATGTTGAGCCAAATAAGGCACACAGAGTATTGGCAGAGCTTGAGGATTGCGGAAAGCTTAAGGCGGTTATTACCCAGAATATAGACGGACTTCATCAACGTGCAGGAAGTAAAAATGTAATAGAGCTTCACGGTACGGCAAGTGAGTTTAGTTGTCC
>JAZNVD010000143.1:0-2695 GCA_045592645.1 Candidatus Ornithomonoglobus sp.
TAATCAAAGGAGGTAATTTAGTATGAAAAGATATAATAATCCCGAAATGAAAATTGCTTCATTTGATAATGAGGAGATACTAACTGCGTCAAGCTTTCTTCAGACAGTTCAGGAATGGATTGACGGCAATGACGGCAGACAAAGTACAACTGTTGACTATGAGCAGATGCCAAGTGTTTCATTCGGTTTCTAAATAAGGAATAACAGAACAAGACTTGCATTTGCAAGTCTTGTTCTGCCCTAATAAAATTTTCAGGAGGTGCATTTATGAAATGTAGAAAAATTTTATCGACATTCCTTGCAATGGTAATGGCGATAGCAATTGTTCCTGCGAGAATGCAGACCGCGTATGCGGCAACTGATTCAATGACAGAGATTGAATCAGCATTGTCAGAGTATCAGGTTGGCGATACAGTGACTGTCAGTGATGACGGTTATATCGGCATTCCCGTAGAGGCAACAACTTATTATGACACTACAAAAGGTGATGTTATAGATAAGTATTACGGAACACCGCTTATTTTATATGTGGTAAATACTTGTATTGAAAGAATCGGTACAGATTCAGATGCAGATATTATCCAGTCAATGCTTGACCGTGGCTATGCAGTAACGGTTATTGACTATTTAAATAATGCAAAGGCAGTCAGCCCCGACCTTGACTGGTCAATGATTGAGATAAGAACAAAGCTTGGTAAGGGCGAGTTATATACTGACAAGACTGTGTTCCCTTCAACAACATATGATGAGATTTACACAGTTCCTGCAGGCTATGACATTGATATGAACAATGTCTTCTGGGAGTTTGACAAGCATGCAACAGACGGCTCATTGGAGAGAATAGTAGAGTTCTGGAACAATGACTTCCGTGGTTGTAACCGTGACCGCGGATACCTTATTAAATGGGTACACCAGGACGGTACACGTAAGGAAACACAGAACGGCTTTGACGGCTCATCTCCCCAGTGGTACGACGAGGACGGTACACTGAATAATGAAACAGGTCAGTGGACATACATTCCCTATACAAAGGCAGTTGAGGTAACAGACCCCGTCAAGCTTGACGGCTCACCCCTTGACTATAATTTGTATGCAACAGCAATTTACCCCACAAATCCTGAAAAAGAAGTTGCAATAATGGCATTTGGTTGTAGTTCAGAGGCACTTGCAATGGGCCTTAAAATAAGACCGCACTTTAACGGCTTTTTGTTTAACGGATATGTTGGAGTAATGTACGATTACGGTTTTGTTCCCACAGAGAAAGAGGTTAATAACTACTATTCAAATGCGGGTACATATACCGGTGGCGTAACAGGCGACAACAGAACTTATTCATTACAGTTCTTTAATGATAAGCTGATGAATACAGCGGCTATAAGATGGATAAGATACGTTGCAAAGACAGACGACAGATTCTCCCAGTGGGCAGAAGATGACTCACTTGGCGTATACGGTATCTCAAAGAGTGGATGGATAAACTTCCTTGGAACATCTCATCCCGAAGAATTACCCCAGTTCTCACAGTTTATAGGTCACCACGGTGAAACACGTTATGAGAACGGTCTTACAGAAACTGTTGTTCAGGATGGTTACACTATTGACGGTGCAGAGCCTCAGCCCTGGCAGACAGCAAACGGTGAGGAAATTGCATCAAATGTAAACTTTATATATCAGAGTGTTGGTGCAACAAACTTATGGGTAACAGAGGACTTCTGTCCTACATATGCTCAGACAAGCTTAAATGACAGCACAGGTCACTGGAGCCATTACGGCCCCGGCGGTGCGGCAGTACTTGAGGAATATGATATTCCCAGTGTGTATCTTGAGCTTCCCATTGGGCATGATTTAGCACACGGAAACGACCCCCGTAACGGTGCTGACGGTTATGCTGCTTTCTTTGACACAGCAGGTTATTATTTGAAGAATGATGCGGCAAAGGTTGTATATATTACACCTATGAACGGCACTGACGATGTTGAGGACGATACCGAAATCACAGTTCAGTTTACAGGTCCCGTAGCTGCAAGTGAAATTACAAAGGTTACAATAACAGACTCAAAGGGTAATGAACTTAATGGTACATGGGAGCCCAGCTTCGGCGATTGTAAGTGGACATTTAACGGAGAGGCTTTTACAGGCTGTGAAACATATACAATAAATGTCCCTGCAACAATTAAGGCAGAGAACGGTCTTGCATTGGCAGAAGGAAAGAGTGTAACCTTCACAACAAGTAAGGAAGCAGACTTTGATGCCCTTGCATTTGATAACGGCAACAAGGTTTATAAAACTAATGAGGGCTCATATGTATACTTTACAATGCCCGATAAGTCAGCCGTTTCAGGCTTCACTGCAGATGCACTGAAGTTAAGATTCAAGGTTACAAATGATGCGGCAAACGCAGTTGAGGTATACGGTGTTACATCACTTTCAAAGTCGTCACCTGCATCATCTGTTACAGGTGCGTTGATTGACACAGTTTACTTAAGAAGTGACGGTTTCTATGAGGTTGATATATCTGAATATGTAGAGGATGTTACAGCAGGTACAGAGCTTGCATTCTTTATTAAGACTGCAAAGACACCAGGTGAAACAGTAATAAGAGAGCCTGATTTGTCAGTAAATAAAGGCGGTCTTGCAATTAATTCTTCTACTGATTGTGTATGGGGCGTAATTCCCGGAACTTCAATCTACGGCT
>JAZNVD010000144.1:0-2329 GCA_045592645.1 Candidatus Ornithomonoglobus sp.
ACACGCACCCTTGGGATTGCCTGTTGTTCCTGACGTGTAAAGTCTTGATGTTTCGTCGTAAATTGATAAAGTCCAACCCAGTTCAGGTTCGTTTTCTGATGAGTATTTGACAAAATCTGTAAAGGTTATAGCATTTGAAAGGGGAGTGATGTCTGCATTTTTAACCATAATAACAGTGTTTGGCTTATGCTTTGAAATTGATAATGCCTCGGCTACACTCTTTGAGTTACTTGCTTCATAAATAAATACTTCAGGAGTACTGTCGTCAATTGTCTGTGCAAGCTCACCTGATGAAAGACGGAAACTGATAGGGCAAGCAACAGTACCTGTCTTGTGGCAGGCAACATATGAAAAAACAAATTCAGGACAGTTCTGTAGCTGGAACATAACAACCTGACCTTTTTTAATCCCTTTGTCAAGTATGGCATTTGCAAACTTATTTGCTGCCACGTTAAGTTCGGAATAAGACCAGCTGCTGTCTGTTGCAGGATCGAACAACGCCTGTCTGTTGCCAAAACGGTGAACGTTTCTCATAAAACCATTAAGCCAGGTATATTCTGCCTCAAAAGAGTTTTTAAACATATTTATACGCTTTTGTGTTGAATTCTCTGCAAACTTTGAACGTGCAGTTTCAACTGCCTTTGAAAGCTCATCAAAAATATCATTTATTTCTTCCTGTGAGTATTCGTAGTTTGATTTGTTTGAACAGTTTTCCATTAAACGCAGTGTGTCAAGAATTTTATCTTTTCTTGCTTTTGATATGCGTTCAAATCTTTGCTTTTTAGTTTCTTTTTCCATAATTGCCTCCTGTAATAATAATATATGTAAATTATACCATTAATAAAAATATATTTCAATATTATTGGCATAACTTTTTTAAAATATTAGAATTTTGTAATATAATCCCAATATTAGTTAAATATGGGAACATTTAATTTTTAAACAAAATCATATGTGCATAATGGCGTATAAATCAATAAAAAATAATATAAATATTATTTAGTTTTTTGAAAAAAACTATTGAAATATGGGAATCTTTGTGTTATAATATATCTCGGTGTGCGAATGTTTAATTCGTAATAAGTAATTAAGGAGGTAACGCTAATGAAGCAGGACATTCATCCCGATTACAAGCAGACAACAATTACATGTGCTTGCGGTAATGTTATTGAAACAGGTTCAACACTTGAGAATATCACAGTGGAAATTTGTTCAGCATGCCATCCGTTCTTCACAGGTAAGCAGAAGCTTGTAGATACAGGCGGTAGAGTTGAGAAGTTCAACAAGCGTTTCAACAGAAACAGCAAATAATCTTATTTGCAGAACAATTTTTAATTTTGAAATTGAGAGAGGAACCCTATCTCAGATACGCGAATCACCAACGCATTCTTGGACAAGGGCGATAGTTATTTTATAGGAGGTGACTTTAAATGACAAAGGAACGTAAGCAGGAGATTATCAGAGAGTTCGCTACACACGAGGGTGATACAGGTTCTCCCGAGGTACAGGTTGCATTGCTAACAGAGAAAATCAACCACCTTAACAACGAACATCTTAATATCCACAAGAAGGATCACCACTCAAGAAGAGGTCTTCTTATGATGGTTGGTCAGAGACGTAGACTTATGACATACCTAAAGGAGCAGGATATCGAGAGATACAGAGCCTTGGTTGCAAAGTTAGGTCTTAGAAAGTAATTTTGTTATCATACAGGCAAACGGGAATTACTGTTTGCCTGTTTTGGTATAAAAAAATGGGGGATATGTTAACTTAGCAGATAAATAGAGCACCTGATTATCAGATGTTGTATTTATGTGCTAAGCATATCTCCAAAGTAAAAACATAGAAAGGACGAAGAGATTATGTTTAACAATTTCAGAGTATTTGAAACAACATTTGCAGGTCGTAAGCTAACAGTTGAGACAGGCAAGATGGCGCAGTTGACAAACGGTCATTGTGTAGTTCGTTACGGCGAAACTGCAGTTATGACAAACGTTACAGCAGCACGTTCACCCCGTGAGGGTGTAGACTTTTTCCCTCTGTCAGTAGACTTTGAGGAGAAGATGTACGCAGTAGGTAAAATTCCCGGTGGTTACACAAAGCGTGAGGGTAAGCCCACAGAGGCAGCAATTCTTACAAGCCGTATGATTGACCGTCCCATAAGACCTTTGTTCCCTGGTGACCTTAGAAATGACGTATCAGTTGTAAATACTGTTTTATCTAATGACCAGGACAATGACCCCGGTATCTGTGCATTGGTAGGTACAGCAGTTGCGCTTTCAATTTCAGATGTGCCCTGGAACGGACCTATTGCAGGTGTATGGTTGGG
>JAZNVD010000145.1:0-8776 GCA_045592645.1 Candidatus Ornithomonoglobus sp.
TGCCGCTTCTGGATAACCTCTCCGCCACAACGTTCGCAAACACCATTTACAACTTCCTCGTTTGCAAGACCTACCTGACATTCTGTACACCAGTTAATAGGCATCTCCTGCTTGTATGCAAGACCTTTCTTGAATAACTGCAGGAAAATCCACTGGGTCCACTTGTAGTAGTTGGGGTCTGTTGTGTTTATTTCTCTTGACCAGTCAAATGAGAAGCCAAGCATCTTAAGCTGACGCTTGAAGTTGGCAATGTTCTGCTCTGTAATAACCGCAGGATGAACATTGTTCTTGATTGCATAGTTCTCTGCAGGCAGACCGAATGCGTCCCAGCCAATGGGATAAAGTACATTATAACCCTGCATACGACGCTTTCTTGCAATAATATCCATTGCAGTGTAGCTTCTGGGATGTCCTACGTGAAGTCCCTGACCTGAAGGGTACGGGAACTCAATAAGTCCGAAAAACTTTTCCTTTGTTGAGCCGTTTACTGCCTCAAATGCGTGGGCATCGTCCCATTTGTCCTGCCACTTCTTTTCAATCTGTTTGAAATGATAAACTGCCATTTCTATTTATCCTCTTTTCTTATTCTTCTTCCTTACGTAATGAGCCTGCTTCATCCCACAGACGTTCAAGTCCGTAGAACTCACGCATTTCCTGTTGCATAACGTGAACAATTACATCACCGTAGTCCATAAGCACCCACGAGCCTGTACTGTAGCCTTCTTTATGGCGTACATTCTCGCCAAGCTCCTCTAACTGCTCATCCACCTCGTCGGCACACGCACGTACCTGAACCGATGACTGACACGATGCCACAACAAAGTACTCTGCCAGTGATGTCTGCTCACCTACATCAAGAAGCTCAATTGACGATGCTTTTTTATCCTCAAGGGCTTTAACAACCGCTTGTGCTTTTTCCTGTGCTGTCATTTCTTTTCTCCCCCTTTATTTATCTCGTTCCACGCATATATTGTCGCGGGATGTATATATCCGTTTTTATTTATATTGTGCATTAATGACGATTTTATTGCAAGAGAGTAAGCCTTATCCAGATTTGTTTCCGATGCTTTTCTTATCTCATCAACACCCACAAAATCACGGCTCTCCTCTGTCATATCAGCAACATATATTATCTTTGAAAGCTTTGACATACCCACTCCTGCAACGGTGTGTTTTTTTATTGCCTCTAAAATATCAAGGTCTGTCACCTGATATTCACGGTTCGCAATAATTGCACCAACGGGTGCATGAATAACCGGCGGACAGTTCAAGGTGTCATTATCAAGCTCGATACCGTAGGCTCCCGCTAAAACCACAGCCTCGTGTGCACCGAGGTACTTTCCACAATCGTGGAGAAGTCCTGCTATACGGGCTTTTTCAGTATCCTCACCAAATACCTCTGCCATCCTCAAAGCCTCATTCATTACACCGATACTGTGATTATATCTGTGTTCATTCAGGACCTTTTTCAGTCTATCCTGTATATCTTTAATTTCCATTATTATAGAGTCCCTTTTCTTTTATATACTCTATTACCTTTTCGGGAACAAGCCCTGCGATGTCCTCACCTCTGCCGACCATTTCACGGATTTTAGTCGAGGATACATCCATCTGCTTTGCATTTATTACTTCAATATCCGCATCAAATTCCTTTTTGCGACGAAAAACCAATTCAGTTATATCTCTGTTTTCTCTCGGATATACCAGTAAGGTACAAAGCCTGACAATTTCACAAGGCTTATACCAAAGATGCAAATCCCGCAGTGAATCCTCACCGATTATAAAATAAATATCCCAGTCAGGATGAAGCTCCTTAAGCTCCGATAAAATTTTTACAGAATAGGTGTACCCCGTCTTTGAAAGCTCAAAATCATCTGCAACAAGACCTTTTATATTCTCTGTTGCTATTTTAACCATTTCGTGACGGATATTAGAATCTGTAATCTTTTTATCCCGTTTATGTGGCGGAATTCCGCCCGTTAAAAACCGAACCTCGCCAAGGTCATACTGCTCAATTGCCTCTTTTGCAATCATTATATGTCCCTTGTGTATGGGGTCAAATGTACCGCCTAAAATTCCAATTTTTCTCATTTTCGGGGAAGCTCAATTTTTCTGTTCTTTTCGTTTGATGATTTGCGATAAAGAACAAACTTGTTACCGATTGACTGTACGGGCTCTGCAAGTAGTCTTCTCGCAATCTCGTCGCAGGTTTTGCGTGTGTCAACCATTGCAGTTTCAAGTATTGCAATCTTAATGATTTCACGCTTTTCAAGCGCTTCGTCAATTGCTACAATTACCGTGTCGGTTATACCCTCTTTTCCTATCTGGAATATGGGTTGCATATCGTGACCGATTTTACGAAGATATGCTCTTTGCTTACCAGTAATCATTTCTTTCTCCTTTACGGAATCATAAAATCAGGAATATTGATATCAAATGTAACTGTCTTTGCGTTATCAATTCTCTCAATCTTGTATGTATAGAATGGAATAATATCTCTGCCTACTTCATACATACTTACCTTACCGCCTACACATGAGCCGGGGATTATCTCTCTCATTGTGCTGATATAAAATTCATTCTCAAGTGCCAATGATTCCTTGTTATCAACATCGTCAAGCTCAACAGTAATCTTTCTGCCCTTCTCTGTAACTTTGGCAAATCTTGAATATACCGCCTGAGATGATGCAAAAGCAACATCCTTTGCAAGCATCTGACCAAACTTGCTACCCTGACGTCTGAAATACTTAACCCATGCGTTAAGATTTTCCATATTGTTCTCAGGATTATATCTTAAGAAGTTTGTCCAGTGGAAACCGATTGCAGGCTTTGTATATAGCTTGCCGTCTACCTCAACAGAATCCTGTTCTGTAAGCATTGCAGGATCAATATCATATACATCCCAATGTGCACCGACAAATGACTTCTGCATAAATGTTACGCCGTTAACTACTGCAGTTGAATCTTTAAGCAATCCCCAATAGTTTGCCCAGTGGATAAATCCGTTCTTCTTAAGAATGTTTGCAAAATCTCCTGTAAGCTCAGGCGGTGTATGAATACTACAGGGTGAAACGAATGAACGGATCTTTTTCTTAAATCCCCATGAATCATATATCTTGAAGAACAAATCAATATAGTTTTGCATTTCCGCTTCAGGGATATAATCAAAAACAGACATATCAACTTCACCTGTTTCTTCATTGAATCGGGGACGTGAATACTCTGTTTCACAAATCTGCTTACCGTCGCGGTAATAACCGTGCATTAATGCATGATATGCATATTCTACATAATCACTGCTCTCTGCAGCTTCAAAGCATTTCTCCGCATAAGGCATACTTATCTCTGATGCTCTGTCCCATCCTTCTTCATTCCAGGTTGCATATTTTACACCACGAAGAACATTATCCTTGTCCCACTCGCCAAGAACAAGCGGTGCAAGTATTTTTACATCAAGGGCTTTACCGATTTCGTTAAGGATTTTATAGTCCTCAACTGAGTGCATTCTGGGAAGTCCACTCCTTGAAGGTCTGCCCTGTAATCTGCCGTCAAAACCACTGTGCCATCCGTAATCGTCAACTATAATCTGAAGTGCCACGGGGATTTTTACATTTGTTGCCATACTTTTTACCACCTTATTGAAATATTTTACTTAATTATAGCATTTAAGGGTATTAATGTCAAGAAAAAAGCCCAAAAAATCTATATTTTTTAAGGTTTTTTCAACAAATTTTTATATTTATATTGACACGAACATAGGTTTGTGATATACTCTAATTATACTAAATTATGGAAGGACGAATACTATGTTCACAAAGCTTAATTCCATATCTCTTACGGGACTTGACGGAGATGTTATTGAAATTCAGACTGACATTTCAAACGGGCTTGTTGCCTTTGATGTTATCGGTTTACCCGATGCTACCGTAAAAGAGTCCCGTGAACGTGCCAAGGCATCAATCAAGAACAGCGGTTATGATTACCCTAAAAAGAGAATTACAATGAACCTTGCCCCCGCCTCTCTTAAAAAAGAAGGTGCAAGTCTTGACCTTGCAATTACTCTTTCCATTCTTGATGCGTCAAGACAGATGGATATTCACGACCGTGATTCAACCGTTTTCCTTGGTGAGCTTGCATTAGACGGTGATATTAAACCAATCCGTGGTGTTCTTCCTATGGTTATTTCCGCATATGAAAACGGATTTAAACGTTGCTTTGTACCTTATGATAATGTAACAGAAGCATCAGTTGTCGAGGGAATCGATGTTCTTCCTGCAAAAACTCTTAAAGACATTGTTGACCATTACGAGGGCATTTCACCCATATCTCCCGTAAGAACTGACCTTGCGTCAATTAAAACGGTTGCAATGGAATCACTCCTTGATATGCGTGAAGTAAAGGGTCAGGAGCAGGCAAAACGTGCCATTGAGGTTGCTGCAAGCGGAGCACATAATGTTCTTATGTCAGGCCCTGCAGGAACGGGTAAATCAATGCTTGCAAAGAGATTGGGTACTATTCTTCCCGATATGACCTTTGATGAAATACTTGAAGTTTCAAAACTACATTCAATTGCAGGTACTTTAGGATATGGTGTTCCATTGATTACACAGCGTCCTTTCAGAAGTCCACATCACACAATATCTGCAAATGCACTTTCAGGCGGTGGTACAGTTCCACGTCCGGGTGAGTTGTCCCTTTCCCACTGCGGAGTTCTTTTCCTTGATGAATTGCCTGAATTCCGACGCGATTCACTTGAGGTTTTACGTCAGCCTTTAGAGGATGGCACAATCTCCATTGCCCGTGTTAATGCAACAGTAACATATCCCTGTAACATTATGATGGTTGCGGCAATGAACCCCTGCCCCTGCGGTCACTACGGTAATCCCAACAAGGTTTGTACCTGTACACCTCATCAGGTAATTCGCTACCGTTCAAAAATTTCAGGGCCGTTACTTGACAGAATTGACATTCATATTGATGTCCCTGCCGTTAAGTATGATGACCTTGAAAAGCTTGCAGGCGGTGATACATCAGCAATGATAAAAGAACGTGTAAACAAGGCACGTAAAATTCAACAGGAACGGTATAAGGAGGACGGAATTACCTCCAATGCACAACTTACAGCCGCAATGCTTGATAAATACTGTTCATTAGGCGAGGATGAAAACAGACTTCTTCGTTCTGCCTTTGAAAGGCTCGGGCTTAGTGCAAGAGCTCACAGTAAAATTCTTAAGGTTGCAAGAACCATTGCAGACCTCGATTCATCCGATGATATTAAAACAATGCATATTGCAGAGGCAATTCAGTACCGTAATCTTGACAGAAACAGAACATGAAAAAATGACGGAATTTTTTCCGTCATTTTTTTATTCACTGTCGTTTTCTACAGGCATTACAAGTGCCGCAACAAGATACGCAAGAACTCCTGCTCCCCAGAATATAACAAGAAACGCTGTAATCAGTCTTATAATTGTTACATCCATATTGAAGTACTCTGCCAAACCCCCGCATACACCAAAAATCTTTTTGTCCTTTTTTGATCTGAATAGCTTTCTCATACTTCCACCTCTTTTATATAATTATTTATAATATACGCTATTGCATTGTTGTCGCAATCAGGCACAACCGCTTCCGCGACTTTTTTTAGTCCGTCAACACCGTTCTCCACTGCATATCCGTGGCCTGCATAGCTTACCATTTCATAGTCGTTCATATTATCGCCTACGGTGTAAATATTTTCCTTTGGTATTCCAAGAGTTCGGGCTAATGCCATAACTCCGTCACCCTTGGAAACACCGTTGGCTATCATATCAAGATAACGTTTTCCCGACCTGACACAGTTCCCTTTATCATAATCACGTCTGTATATGGGTTCAAAAACATCTATCTCTTCTTCTGTGCCTATCATAAGCACCTTTGTCCAGGGCTCATCCCATACAAAATCAGGCATATAATATGTGACGTTATACGGTGTTGATTCTAACCGTACAGTTTCAAGGCAGGAACGCAGAACATAAACACATTCATTGGAATATATCTCAATACCAAGATTAGGATGATTCTTATAAACACGCTTTATGATTTCTTTTCTCTCTTCCTCAATGAATTTATTATGAACAATATTTTCAGTCTTAAAATCATATATCTTTGCACCGTTATGAAGAATTGCAGGGGCATTTATACGAAGTCTGTCAAGGTATCTGCGTACTGCATCAACCATTCTTCCTGACGCCACGGTAAATATTCCGCCCTCTGCTATAAACTCGCCGATTGCGTTAAAGTTTTCATCCGATACAAGATGGTCACTGTTTAAAAGTGTTGCATCCATATCAGTTACAAGCAATTTATTACTGAACTTACCCAATGTATTTATTTCTCCCTGAATTAATCTCCGAGGCTTTCAATATATCTGTGCATTGTTTCTGCCACAACCTTACTACGTGCCACAGCCTCAACAACAGTTCTTGCACCATTTACAACATCACCTGATGCGAATACCCCCGGGCGGCTTGTACTTCCCGTTTCATCAGCTTTAATAAGACCTCTCTCGCTTGATTCAATTCCCGTTGTCGTGTTGGCAATAACATTTCTCGGTCCCTGACTGATGGATATAATTACTGAATCTGACGGATACAGTTTATCTGTCCCCTCAATTTCAATTCTTTCTCCATTCTCATCTTTCTTAACCTCACGGAATATAACTCCGTCATCAAGGATTTCAACAGGTTTTAAATTATAATTGAACTTGACGCCTTCAAGAGTGGCATACTTGAATTCATAATCACTTGCCGCAACGCGGTCGTCAATTGAAAAACACGTTACATCACGGCTACCGTTACGCAATGCCGTTCTTGCAACATCCATTGCCGCATTTCCGGCACCGATAATAGTTACCCTGTCACCAAGGTTATACACAGACGGGTTATTAAGATAGTTTATAGCATAATGAACGTTGCCGAAGGTCTCACCCTTAATGTTCAGTGTATTCGGCTTCCATACGCCTGTACCAATAAATATTGCCTTGTATCCGTCACGGAATAAATCATCAAGCTTAATTGCGTCACCGATACGAATATTGGGACGTATTTTTATTCCCTTAAGATCGAAATGACGGTACTGCATATCGTCAAGAACTTTCTTGGGCAATCTGAACTCGGGTATGCCGTAACGCAATACTCCGCCAATTTTATCTTTACTTTCAAAAATAGTTACCTGATAGCCATAACGTGCAAGAATAATTGCAATGGTAAGTCCTGCAGGACCCGAACCGATAATTGCAACTTTTTTACCGTTTGACTCGGCGGGACCTTTCACCATTTTTGGCGCATATGCTCCCGATATGTAGTTTTCAATCACTGAAAAATGCACAGGTGTGCCTTTCTTGCCTAAAACACAGTGTCCTTCACATTGTTTTTCGTGGTTACAAACAAGAGAACACACAGTTGTCAGGGGGTTATTCTCAAATAACATTCTGCCCGCCTCATCAAGTTTATTCTCCTTGAGAAGACTTATAACCTTAGGAATAGGTGTGTTTATTGGACATCCCGTCTGACACATAGGAACTTTACAGTTAAGGCAACGATTAGCCTCGTCTAAAATATGTAGTGACATTTTCTTTTCCTCCTATCTATTAATTATATGTGCTTCTTTAAACTAAATCATATCATAGATATGATTTATTTTCAAGAGATTTTTAATTACGAATTTAAAATAAGAAAAGTGCAGTAGTTTTCAATAATAATGCACAAAAATAAAATTTATTTTTGTGCATTATACACCTTGAAAAATATCACAATCGTGCTATACTACAGGTAAAATTAAAAACATAAAGGTGGCGATCTTTATGAAGAAAAATATTGATATGACACAAGGTGTCCCGTGGAAGCAGATTCTTTCTTTTTCCATTCCCATTTTTATTACGGGACTTATCGGTCTATGTTACGATCTGGCAGATACTACCATTGTCGGCAGATTTGTCGGCGTTGATGCTCTTGCTGCGGTAAGTTGTACGGGAGTGCTTTCTTCCCTTGTTTTCACTTTAACTCAGGGTATGATTGGCGGACTCGTTGTTATAACATCCCAGCGCTTTGGTGCAAAGGATGAACGCGGTGTCCGCGACAGTGTTGCCGTAAATATTGTAATATGTACTGTCTCGTGTATTGTCTTTTCATCTTTAGGATGCATTTTTGCAAGACCTTTACTTCATTTAATCAATGTTCCTGAAGAAATTACAGATGAAGCATACAAATATCTTATGACGATTTATATAGGTGCTACACCTCTTGTAATGTATTCTTTGTTCGCAGCAGTGTTACGCGCAATTGGTGACAGCAGGACTCCCCTTCTGATTCTTATACTGTCAGCTATACTTAATGTAGGACTTAACATTGTATTTATATGCATATTTAAAACAGGAGTTCTTGGCGCAGGTATTGCAACAGTTATTACGAAACTTATTGCATGTATTGTATGTGCAATATATGCAACAAAAAAATATACATTACTGCGACTCACCAAAGAAAACTTCCGCATAAAACCGCGCTATCTCTATGCACATATAAGGCTTGGATTCCCTATGGGATTACAGTCTTCTATATATACAATGGGAACAATGGTTATAAAGTCATATATTAATCCTCTTGGACCCACTGTTCTTGCTGCGATGTCAGCCGCCGGATATACCAGATGGGTGCCTGCTCAGTTTATAAATGCCATAACTACTGCAACATCTACATTTATTGCCCAGAATGTCGGCGCAGGAAATTTAAACCGAGTA
>JAZNVD010000146.1:0-3777 GCA_045592645.1 Candidatus Ornithomonoglobus sp.
ACCTGCTCATACATCTCAACGTTTGCGCCGTCCATTGTACCGATTGTAACGGCACCGTTAAGCATAAACTTCATATTACCTGTACCTGAAGCTTCCTTACCTGCAGTTGAAATCTGCTCTGATACGTCCGCCGCCGTTACAAGCTTCTCGGCAATCGATACACCGTAGTTCTCAATAAAGATTACCTTAATCTTATCATTGATACGTGCGTCGTTGTTAATCATATCACCAACCGAGTTAATAAGCTTGATAATAAGCTTTGCTCTCTTATAGCCGGGAGCCGCCTTTGCGCCGAAGATATATGTCTTGGGATAGTAGTTCTCCGCATATGAGGGCTCTGTCAGAATTCTGTTATACTCAACAATAATATGAAGAATATTCATCATCTGACGCTTATACTCGTGAAGTCTCTTACACTGAATATCAAAGATTGAATCGGGGTTAACCTTAACGCCGTTGTGCTCAAGAATATAGTCTGCCACAACCTGCTTGTTCTTACGCTTGATTGCATCATACTTTTTCTGGAAATCTTCGTCATTTGCAAATTTTGCAAGTCCCTCCAGCTTATCTGCATCCTTAAGCCAGCCCTTGCCGATTGTTGAATCAATAAGCTTTGTAAGCTCGGGGTTACAGTTAGCTATCCAGCGACGGAATGTAATACCGTTTGTAATTGCGTGGAAACGGTCCTTATCCATCATATAATAATCTCTGAATATATCCTGCTTAAGAATATCTGTGTGTAGCTTTGAAACACCGTTTACGGCAAATACACTTGCAAGACAAGTATTTGCCATTGAAACCTGACCGTTTGCAAGGATTGCCATATAATCGTGCTTGCCCTTATCACCCGGATAGAATGCCTCTACTCTCTCCATAAGGCGTCTGTTCATTTCCTCAAGTATCATATAAAGTCTTGGAACAACACGACGGAACATATCCTCGGGCCACTTTTCAAGTGCCTCACTCATTACAGTGTGGTTAGTATACGCAAATACGTGTGTAACTATTTCCCACGCCTCGTCCCAGCCAAGGCCCTTCTCGTCCATAAGAATTCTCATAAGCTCGGGAATTGCCATTGTGGGATGAGTGTCATTTATGTGAATAACAATCTTGTCGGGTAGCTTTGCCCAGTCAGCACCATTTCTCTGCTCAAATTCCTTGAGTATCCACTGTAATGTTGCTGACACAAGGAAATACTGCTGCTTTAAGCGTAGCTCCTTACCCTCTGTGTGGTTATCCTCGGGATAAAGAACCTTTGAAATAACTGATGCAAGCTCCTTCTCCTCTATAACACGTGCATAATCACCAGCATTAAATGCGTGCATATTAAAGTCTGATGATGACTGTGCCTCCCATAATCTAAGCTTGTTTACAATCTTTGAATCGTAACCGCAAAGAGGTACATCGTAAGGCACCGCAAGAACCGTTCTCTCGTTTGAGTATGAAATTTTCATCTTGCCGTCTTCCCAGTATGTGTTAACCTCGCCACCGAATGAAACCTTTACTGCCTCCTCGGGACGTACAACCTCCCACGCATTACCGTGCTCAAGCCATGTATCAGGCAACTCTGTCTGGTAGCCGTCAACTATCTTCTGACGGAACAGACCGTACTCATATCTCAGGGTACAACCGTAAGCGGGCAGGTCAAGTGTTGTAAGTGAGTCGATAAAGCACGCAGCAAGACGGCCAAGACCGCCGTTACCAAGTCCTGCATCATTCTCAAGCTCTGCAATATCCTGCAATGTGTAACCCAAATCGTTAAGAACCACCTCGTAGTCCTTTGTCTGCATAAGATTAAGCACGTTTGTGCAAAGTAGTCTTCCCATAAGGAACTCGAATGAAAGATAGTAAAGCTTCTTTGAACCTTCCTTCTTAACCTCACGGTGTGACTTTGCCCACTTCTCCATAATCTTATCGCGGACAGTCAAAGCACATGCCGCATAAATCATATGTGGCGTTGCTTCCTCAAGCACCTTACCGAAATGTCTGTTGACCTTTCCGATAATTTCACTCTTAAGTGCCTCCTGCTTTGCAGTAAGCTTCTTTGTCGCTGTCTTCTTTTCTGCCATTATATATCCTCTTTCCTTTTCCACTCTGAAGTGGCATTTTATCTATTAAAACAGATTATTTTTTATCTGTTTTTGTCTTGGTTTTTGATGCGGTTGTTTTCTTTTTTGGTGCAGGCTTTTTCTCCTCGGGGAAGGGGTTTTTAACCTCCACAACTACAGGCTCCTTTGCCGCACGAACCGCTGTTTTTTCTGACTCTGCAAAATCTTTGCGGATACTCTCCTCAAAATCAGGCTTCTTTACTGCCTTTTTTGCAGGTGCTTTCTTTGCGACAGGCTTTGTTGGTCTTTCCATACCTGTTATTTCGCAGTACATATCAATGTATTTTTCTGCTGAAACATTCCATGAATAGTCCGCTTCCATTGCCTGTTTCTGTAATTTATACCACGCATCTTTGTTGTTGTAGTACACATCCATTGCATTATAGATACAACCAAGCATCTCGTCTGCATTATAATTGGCAAATGAGAAACCGTAGCCCTCACCTGTGTACTGATTATACGGAATAACCGTGTCCTTAAGACCACCCGTCTCACGAACTATGGGCAATGTACCGTACTTCATTGAGATAATCTGTGATAAACCGCAGGGTTCAAATGCTGACGGCATCAGGAACGCATCGCAGGATGCGTAAATCTTATGTGACATCTCGTTTGAATATGTTATCCACGCCGCAAAGGTTTCGGGGTACTTCCACGCATAGTGACGGAACAGATTTTCGTACTTCTCATCACCTGTGCCCAGCACAACTACCTGACATCCGCCGCAATTACACAATTCCTCAAGCTTATATGCAATAAGGTCAAAGCCCTTCTGGTCGGTTAATCGTGACACAATACCAATAAGCATCTTGTCAGGGTCCTCGGGAAGTCCTACCTCACGCTGAAGTGCCGCCTTATTGGCAGCCTTGCCCGATTTATAAGTTCTTGTTGTGAACTTCTTTACGATAAACTCATCCTTTGAAGGATTCCAGTCCTCATACGATATACCGTTTAAGATACCTACAACGTCATTATCTCTTGCACGCATAAGAGAATCAAGGCCCTCACCGTAATGGGGTGTTTTAATCTCATCTGCATAAGTATCTGATACCGTTGAAATCTTGTTGGCATAAACAAGACCGCCCTTAAGCAGGTTTGCATCATCGTAATACTCAAGCTTGTCGGGTGTAAAGTAATAATCGGAAATTCCCATTGCATCCTTAATGCCCTTGAAGTCCCAACGACCCTGGAATTTCAGATTATGAATTGTAACAACTGTTTTTATTCCCTGATAGAAAGGATTGTTCTGGAATGTATCAAGAAATACAGGTATAGCACCTGTCTGCCAGTCATTACAGTTAATCACATCGGGACGGAACCCGATTGTAGGCAAAATTGACAATGCTGCCTTTGAGAAGAAAATAAACTTCTCGCAGTCAAGGTGAATATGGTCATAAGGCTTATCGCCGCCGAAATAGAACTTATTGTCAATAAAATAATACGTAACATTATTGTACTTTAACTCAAAAATACCGCAGTACTGCTTACGCCATGCAACATCAATATAAATGTTGTCAATATACTGCATCTGCTCTTTGAATTTCTGGGGTATACAATTGTAAAGCGGAAGTATAACTCTCGCGTCTACATTTTTCTCAACCAACGCCTGGGGAAGTGAACCCACAACGTCACCTAATCCGCCTGTGTTTACAAAAGGCGCACACTCGGA
>JAZNVD010000147.1:0-7547 GCA_045592645.1 Candidatus Ornithomonoglobus sp.
ACACAAGCCTGTGCAGGCGCTTACGGCAACGGTAGTATTAACCGCCGCCGTAAGCAATATATAAGATGTGAGGATATGAGTAAGAGTAATACCGCCGTAGCCGGTTACATTGAGCCCTGAAAGCATAACCCCTGTGGTTATGGCAACACTGATATAATCTTCGTGACTCATACCACGGCGTTTATTGAAGTCCTCTGTGATACCAATTGCTTTATCAAAGATTATGTACATAAGAATTGTCGTAAGACTTTCTGTAAGAAGCAAAAACAAGTCAAATAACCCGTTATAATCAATAAACAGTACCATTGCACCGCCAAGGAGAACCGATACACCTGATGCTATCGACTTTACCGTTACATTATCCCTTCTGTAAAGCTTATCAAAAAGCCAGTACATAATAAGTGCGAGAAAATATTTTGGCACGGCAGTAATGCCTGCAGAAGTTGCAATTCCTATAACTGATGCAAGAATACCTATATAGGCAATTTTTTTATCATAAACTGCGGCAAAGAATGCAACTGCAAAAGGGTACATCCCCAAAGCACTTGACCGTGACGCCATAAGCACCAGAATTGTGGGCAGAATATCACGGAGCCCGGGTAACCGCAAAGGCAATTTCAAAGGCTCTTTAATTATCTGTTTCATTATAGATTTCCTTTCAAGAGTAAATTTCCTGACAATTATAACAGATTGTCCAATAAAAATTTGTCGTATTTAAGTGTCGAAACAGCAAAATCGTCCGACAAATTCCGCAACTCTGCATAACTTTCCCAAAGCCATTTTGTGTTGACAGATATATTGAATAGTGATATAATAATGTAGATTAAATATGCAAAGGAAAAGGCTTATGATTATACCAAACAGTGCCGTAAGGCTATTAGATAAAGCAGCAACAGAATACGGTGATAAACCCGCAGTTTCCGACGAGTGGGAAAGCTTTTCCTTTACCCGTCTCAAAGCCGTGGGACAAAGTATTGCAACGTCACTTTTAGAATACAGTGACGGAGGATATATGCCACAGCCCGTTATGGTATATCTGCCCAAGAGTGGCAAGTGTATTGCATCCTTTATGGGAGCAATGTATTCAGGCAACCCTTATGTGCCTATTGCTTATGATATGCCCCCGTCAAGAATACAGAGAATTGTAGACCTGCTTGAGGGCAGAGGCTCAATTATAACAGACGAGCAGGGGCTCTCAAATATAAAGGAAATGAACATCCCCGACACAATGCCTGTTCTTTTATATGACGAAGCTTCAGCCACCCCAAGTAATGAGAACGCAATATATAAAGCATTGGATAAGGTTTGTGACACAGACCCTATTTATATAATGTTTACAAGCGGTTCAACAGGTGAGCCCAAGGGGGTTACCGTTCCCCACCGTGGTGTAGTTGACTATGCAATATGGGTACATAATACCTTCGGAATTGACCACACAACAAAGCTTGGCAATCAGGCACCTTTCTACTTTGATAATTCTATATTTGATATATATTCAATGCTTCTTACGGGAGCAGAAATGAACATAATTCCCGAAACACTGTTTATGTTCCCCTCAAAGCTTCCCGAATATATACGCGATAATAATATTACCACAATATTCTGGGTGCCAACGGTTATGATTAACGTAGCAAACTCAGGTGCACTGGAAAGTATAAAAATGCCCCTTTTAAAAACTGTGGCGTTCTGTGGTGAGGTTATGCCCAACACCCAGCTTAATATATGGCGTAAGCATCATCCAACGGCAGTGTACGCAAATCTTTACGGCCCCACTGAAATCAGTGATGTATGTACATACTACATTGTTGACCGTGAATTTGCCGACCACGACCCGTTACCAATCGGTCGTGCCTGCGAGAATATGCGTATCATTATTCTTAACAGTGAAAACAAGGTTGCAAAACCAAACGAGCAGGGCGAGTTGTGTGTTATTGGTTCGGGCGTTGCCCTGGGTTATTGGAACAGACCTGATATATCCGATAAAGCATTTATCCAGAACCCCGTAAACACTCTGTATCAGGAACGTATCTACCGTACAGGTGATTTGGCGTACATTACTGACGAAGGACTTATTATGTACGACGGCAGAATGGATAATCAGGTTAAGGTAAAGGGAAACAGAATTGAGCTTGGCGAAATTGAATGTGCCGCAATGTGCGTTAACGGTGTCAAAGGTGCTTGTGCCGTTTTTGATGCACCCAACGAGCAGATTGTTTTGTTTGTTGAAAGCTGCGAGGCACTTGTTTTAAGAAAGTTCAACAACGAACTTAAGCAGTATATACCCAAGTATATGCTACCCTCAAAGCTTGTGGTAATGGACAAGTTTCCCCACACGGCAAACGATAAAATTGACAGAGTGACATTAAAGAAATCACTTGATAAGTAAGAGAGGATGCACTTGATATGCACAACTATAAATCAGCTGCAGAGCTTGTTACAAGAGCCTCCGAAATGTTCGGCGACAAGGTTGCCTTTAAGGATGCATTTAAATCTGTAACCTTTAAAGAGCTTTATAACTTGAGCCTGCAACTTGCAACAGGTCTTATGAAAAAAGTTAATACAGGCTCACACCTGCCCGTTATGGTATATCTTCCAAAAAGTGTGGAATCAATCATATCATTTATGGGCTCAATGTATGCAGGAAGCCCCTATGTTCCTATGGACTACAATGTTCCTATGGAAAGATTCAGGGTTACAGCAAACTCTCTTTGTCCTACAGCTGTTATAACTGACACTGCAGGCAAAGAAAAGCTTATCTCTGCAGGAATTACCGTTCCTGTTCTGGTCTATAATGAGCTTTTATGTGATAATGTTAACATAGAGAAAATTGATACTATTATCCGTAACACCACCGACCTTGACCCGTCATACATAATGTACACAAGCGGGTCAACGGGCACTCCTAAAGGTGTTACCATTCACCATCGTGCAGTACTTGACTATACACGGTGGCTGACAGATACATTTGATGTAACAGACAAAAGCATAATCGGTATGCAGAGTGCATTCCATTTTGATAATTCCGTGTTTGATATGTTTTATGCCCTTTACACGGGTGCAACAACAGTTATAATCCCCGAGGTACTTTTTATGTACCCTGAAAAGCTTATGGACTTTATGGCGGAGGAAAAAATCTCTGTTATATTCTGGGTACCAACGGTTATGATAAGCGTGGCAAATTCAGGCGTTCTTTCACAAAAGAAACTAAACGACCTCCGTCTGATTCTTTTTGCAGGCGAGGTTATGCCTATAAAACAGTTAAATGAATGGGTATCGTCATATCCTGACTGTAAGTTTGTTAATATGTACGGTCCTACAGAGGCTACAGATATTGTACTTTACTATGTTCTTGACCGTGAATTTAAAACAGGTGAATTATTGCCAATTGGCATCCCCTGTGCCAATATGAAGGCACTTATACTAGATGAAAACAACCACCCCGTCAAAAAGGGTGAAACGGGTGAGCTTTTAATCGGTGGAACGGGAATTTCCACAGGCTACTGGAATGCCCCCGAAATAACGGAAAAGGCATTTATCCAAAACCCCCTGAACAATAAATACCACGACAGACTTTATCGCACAGGCGATTTGGTTTATGAGGCAGAGGACGGAAACATAATGTTCGTTGGACGTGCTGATTCACAGATAAAGCTTCGTGGAAACAGAATTGAGCTGGGTGATATTGAGGCTGCAGCGGCAGGAATGGATAACATTAAAAACTGCTGTTCAATGTTTTTTCACGAGAGAGAGGAAATCTACCTGTTCCTGGAAACAGATGCAGAAATCATCCCCCGCAAATTTAATATGGAACTGAAAAAGCTTTTGCCGGCATATATGATACCCCAGAAAATCATATCATTACCAACTTTCCCTCATACACCAAGCGGAAAGATTGACAGACAAAAGCTTAAGAGAGAATATATGCAATAAGAGAGGAAATTAAAATGACAGTAATTGAAACAATCAGCGAATTTATAAGAGAAAAATTTGAAATTTACGATGACCCCGACTTCACAAATGATGTACATCTTTTTAATGAGGGCTTCGTAGACAGTTTTGGTGCAGTTGAGATAATTAACTTTGTCGAGGAAACTTATAACATTGAAATAACACAGAAGGACATTACACTGTTTCCTATGAATACAGTAGAAGAAATTGCAGAAGTTGTGGAGAGTAAAATCTCATAAATAAGAGAGGATAAAATATATGTGGTATCTTGAAGCGGACACTTTGTTCCTTCTCCTTATAACTTCCTGTGCTATGATTTTATTTTCGGGGTTTACACGGCTCATTTTCCGTCGTGACCTTGGCCCGAAAGTGCTTTTGCTTGCAAACATTGCAGTAATCGGCACAATATCATGGCAGCTACTCTTGTGGAGTTTGGGATACATCATAATTACATACATACTGATAAGGCACTTAAACCGCGCAAAACGTGGCAGAAAGGGTTTGTTCTTTATATACTGTCTTTTATGTACAATACCCTTTTTCTACGGACGGTTTACGGAGTTTTTTCCGCAGTTACCCGTATTTATTGCCTTTATCGGCATAGCATATCATATGCTCAAGGCCATTGATGCGTTGTATTTTGTATACTACACAGAAATGAAAATACCCTTTTTCACTTATGTGAACTATATTTTGTTTTTCCCTACCTTTACGGCAGGACCCATATTCCGCTACCGTGACTGGTTAAAGATTTATAAAAACCCAAAACCCCTGACGTTCAGTGATTTTGTGGGGTATATAAAACGGTTTATAAAGGGAATGTTCAAGAAAATGGTGGTATTGTGGTTTGTTGCCACAGTATTTTCAAGAATACTTGAGCTTGACCTTACATGGTACTGGAGTCTGGCACTTATTGCCCTCAGCTACCTTACAGTGTACCTTGACCTTTCAGGTTACAGTGATATTGCAATTGCCACAGGCTCTGCAATGGGCTTTACAGTTCCCGAAAACTTCAGAAAACCCTTGAGTGCGGCATCATTTACAGTGTTCTGGCGTAACTGGCATATAACCTTATCCGACTGGGTGCGTGAGCATATCTTTGTTGTCCTTAACGGTAAACGTCTGGGCAGATTTGCCTCCGCCTGCGTGGGTTTAGGAACAATGTTTATTATGGAGATGTGGCACGGCTTCACTCTCCCTTACATAATAGGCGGTGTATACAACGGTCTGTGCCTTGGCCTTGAAAACCTTTTCGGTCTTACAAAGGCTGACAAGCGAAAAATGAACAAGGTGCTTTTCGTAATCCGTTGTTTTACGGTGAATTTTGCATTTGCCGTTAACACCCTTATTTTTACAGTGACGCCCCAACAGTTTATGGAAATATTCCATAGCTTTATAAGATAAGGGGGTGTGGCTATGAAGAAACTTGGAAAATTTATTTTAATCCTATGCCTTTTAGGTGCGTTGCTTTTGGGTGACTTGTGGTTAGCCCACAGCCGATTGATAGTTGACAGTAATGTTTTCGTAAAAAACGATTTTGAGATTACACAACACGACCATCCCGAAAAAGTCTGGGACAAGGTGTTTTTCGGTAACTCTGTTGTTATATCATCCTACCTTGAGGAGGACAGTGCATCAGGTTATATTAACCTTGGTCTTGACTATGGCGTTGTCACCGATTTGTGGGAAATGATAAATGAGGGATATATAAACATTGGCTCGGAGATTGTTATCGGTCTTAATTATCTCACACTTTATGACGATTTTGACACCAACCCCACATATATATGGCATAAGGAATGGTATCAGCCCTATGCGTATTTTCAGCGTGACCGTTTCTATCCTTTAATTACAGGATGCTTTGAACGGTTAATTAACGGTGAGAGTGTTCCGCCTATGACCTACACATATCAGGACAAGGCAGTATATCACGGCAGAGTTGAAGACAGTGCATTAAGGGAAAAGTTTAAGGAATACGAAAACCAATTCTTTAATAAGACAACAGACGATTATAAAGAGAATTTTGAAGCTCTTGAAAAGGTTATAAATTATTGTAACGACAATGACATCCGCGTCCGCGTTGTACATATGCCGTGGAATCCTGATTTTGAAAAGCCACAGCTTGTACGTGACGTACACACAAAAACGGATGAAATTCTTAACAGGTACGGCGTAGAGGTGTTAAATCTGGAAGACAGTCTTGCCGCAGAGTACTTTTACGATACGGGACATCTGAACTACGATGTAGGCTCACCCGTGTTTACAAAAATGATTGATGAATGGTTACAGAAAGGAAAATAAAATGGGCTCATATTTCAGTTGTTTAGGAAAATATGCCACATTCAGCGGTCGTTCACGACGCCGTGAATTCTGGGGATATACAATAGTAAATGCAATTATACTTGGTATAATGATTTATTTCTACCTGACCGCAAAAACAGATACATCGCAAAGTCTGTCAACAGCAGTTCTGATTATTTACATTTTAATCACTGTCTGCCCGACCCTTGCGGCAACTGTAAGACGCTGGCACGATTTAGGCAGAACGGGTAAGTGGTTATGGCTTAACCTTGTGCCGGGCGTAGGAACGGTGGTAACCCTTGGCTTTATGTGTTGCAAGGGCGAGGATACTGCAAACGAATACGGCAGAAACCCCCGCGAGAGAAAAATAAGACGAAGAAGATAAAAAAGCAAGGCTTGCAAACGCAAGCCTTGCTTTTTTAGAATGTAATCTGCACCGCAAATTGACTTTTCAGAACCAATATGATAAAATTTTTATATAATAATGATTAAATTTCAGGAGTGATAATAGATGCCGGATTATGATTTCAAAAACAGATTAAAGCTTGTAGAATTTCTAAAAAAATACACCGACAAAGACCACCCATTATCACAGTTTCAACTGAGGAAAATCGATGGGGCCGATGAGATAATGGGGTACAAAAACAGTTTCACCCGAAGATTGTTTGAAATGGCTGAAGCTTATAATACGGATGCTCAAGGCAAACTACTTGACACAAAAGAATGGAAAATTGTTTATCCGGGATATTTAAAACGACGCAATGGGGAAGAAAATCAGGGTGCCCGTAACGGGAAAATATATTATAATCATTCTATATCAAAAAAAGAACTGGACTTTTTAATTGCCCAAATAAGGAAAACGGACAATTTTACTAAAGAGGAAAAAATAAACCTTGAAAACAAACTTCTCTCAGAATTGGCAAGTATACATTATAAACCGACAAATTATGGCACAATGCCCGAAAAATTTATTAACCTATTTTCCACCACAAATAACCCATATGTTGAGAAGAATCTTCAAATTCTTCGCGACGCTATTGATAATGAATATATGATCTCATTCAATATGATGAAAATGAATAAGTTTGGAGAGATGGTGTTTAGTAAAGAAGAATCGTATTTAATTAGTCCTTATTTGATTATAGATTATAAGGGGCACTATTGGCTTCTGGGAAATTGTCAGAGGGAACGGATTTATGGTGAAGAGTATAAATACAAATTCAGTAGCGGAGTTTCAATTTACAGGATTGATAAAATTGGTAATGTTTACATTGCTACTAAAAACTCTACCTCGTGGC
>JAZNVD010000148.1:0-10614 GCA_045592645.1 Candidatus Ornithomonoglobus sp.
AAACCGATCTCATTCGTAGATCCAAAACGGTTCTTGGAAGCCCTCAACATTCTATATGAATTGTGCTTTTCGCCTTCAAAGCTTAAAACAGTGTCTACCATATGCTCAAGTATTTTAGGCCCGGCAATATTACCGTCCTTATTGATATGGCCCACAAGAACTATAGACACTCCGCTGCCCTTTGCATACTGCATAAGCTTCATCGTACATTCGCGAACCTGACTGATACTGCCGGGTGCCGAACTGTTCTGCGGGTTATACATTGTCTGGATAGAGTCAATAATAACAATATCGGGTTTCGTATCGCCAATGGCGTCAAGGATAGTTTCAACGTCCGTTTCCGATAAAAGGAGCAAATTTTCTGTCATAACGCCCAATCGTTCTGCACGGATTTTAATTTGCTCGGCACTTTCCTCACCGGATACGTAAAGTATCTTTTTTGTTTTGCCTACATTTTCGCAAATCTGCAAAAGGAGAGTTGATTTACCAATACCGGGGTCACCGCCTACAAGTATAAGTTCACCCGACACAACACCACCACCCAGGACACGGTCAAGCTCACCAATACCCGTGGAGAACCTCGTCTTGTCGTTATGTGTAACGTCGCCGATTTTCTGCGGACGGTTTACGGCGGATCTTGTAATGGCACCTGCCGTTGTTGTTTTTTGCGGAGTGTCAATTGTTTCAATTAAGGTGTTCCAGTTATTACATCCGGGACACTTGCCAAGCCACTTGGGTGATTGATATCCACACTCGTTACAGATATATACTGATTTTGATTTCATCGTTTTCGTTCCAATCTTCTATAATATACTTATATTATAGCTTAAATTTCCGTCATTGGCAATATTTTTTTATACAATCATATTTTTTGGGGGAGTAGCATAGTATCTACATTAAGATACAAAAAAATATAATTGTTTGGTGAAAATTAGATATTGCAAATTCTTGTCGCCTATGCTAAAATATGTATGATTGAATTGAAAACAGTAGAGGATAAGTCACAGTATTGATAGCCCAAAAGGCAGAATGGAGAATATTATGCAGTTAATAGTTGCATTTAACTTCCTGTTATGGCTCATGTTCTTTCTGTGCTATGCGTACCAGATGTACTACATAGCAGTACCTTTTATCAAAAAAGAAAAGGTTTTTACAGAATCAAAGGCCAACAGATTTGCAGTACTTATTTCAGCCCGCAATGAATCGGCGGTAATCGGAAACTTACTTGAAAGCATTAATAATCAGACATACGATAAGAACCTTGTAGACGTGTTTGTTGTTGCAGATAACTGCACAGATAACACTGCAGAGATTGCACGAGAGTGCGGTGCAAACGTTTACGAACGCTTCAATAAAATCAATGTAGGTAAGGGTTATGCTTTAAACTTCCTGCTTAAGCATATTGCAAGAGATTTTGGCAGTGACCGTTATGATGCGTATTTTGTATTTGATGCAGATAACGTACTTGACCCCAACTATATTGCAGAGATGAACAAGACCTTCTCGGGCGGTTACGATATTTTAACAAGTTACCGCAATTCAAAGAACTACGGCGACAACTGGGTTTCAGCAGGTTACGGTCTGTGGTTCATAAGAGAGTCAAAGTATCTTAACTATTCAAGAATGTTGCTTGACACAAGCTGTGCAATTTCAGGCACAGGCTTTATGTTCAGTAAGAAAATAGCAGAACGTCTTGACGGATGGCACTATTATCTTTTAACAGAGGACATTGAGTTTACGGTTGACCACGTAATAAACGACTACAAGATAGGCTTCTGTAAAAACGCAGTTCTTTATGACGAACAGCCTAATGAGTTCAGACAGTCGGTAAGACAGAGAATGCGTTGGGCAAAGGGTTATTTCCAGGTAATGTGCAACTACGGTGTGAAGCTTATAAAGGGAACATTCAAAAAGAGTTTCTCATGCTTTGATATGTCAATGACAATTATTCCTGCAATGGTTTTCTCATTGGGAACAATTGTAGTAAACGGTTCGGCTTTGCTTGCAGGTCTTATTACAGGAGTAAGTGTTGACCCGATAATTGACGCATTTATTATGGCAGTAGCGGGAATGTACTTTACAATGTATGCAATCGGCTTATTGACAACAATAACCGAATGGAAGCAGATTTACACATCGACGTTTAAAAAGATTTTGTACACATTCACTTTCCCTGTATTTATGATGACATATGTGCCCATAACAATTATGGCAATATTCAAGAAGGTTGAATGGAAGCCTATTGTACATAGCAAGGCAAAAAATCTTGCAGACATTACAAACGGAAAATAAATTTTAAGAGAACGGAATTCCCGTTCTCTTTTTTTGTGAAAATTTTTGTTGTAAAATACAATCTTTTGTGGTAAAATACAATCTTTTGTGATAGAATAGTAGTGCGAAACTTAACTTAATATTTTTGTTACGTAGACATAAAGCGTTTTTATTATGTTAAAAACGCGTCGGCTCTATTCTTTTTATGTCTATGTGGCTGAAAAAGTTAAGTTTCGCGACGGTAGAGCTTGCGTTTTTATGCGTCAGCTTTGCAGACACATTTTTTAATTGTAAAGGAGAAAAAGGATGGACGGCGGACAGGAGCTTATAATAGATTATTTAATAACGGATATGATATTTGAGCAGGTGAAAGAGATGGATTTTGATTTTGACGGAATGATGAGAACGAAACCCGTTAAAATACTGACGGAGATTTATAAGGAAATGGAAAGGAATATTCCCGACAAATGCAAGATTCAGCACATATTTGCAATATTTGAAAAGTATGGTATTCTTGTGGGAATGAGCCCGTTCCCCGAAGAAAATGATAAAAGCGAGGCATAAGCCTTGCTTTTTTTGTTTTTCGTATTGAAAAATTTTATTTGGTGTGGTAAAATATAGTAGATATAGTATTATTATAAGAAAGGCAGGCGGTAAGAATGTTAATGGACTTGCATAATCATACCATTTTCAGCTATGACGGGTCAAACAGCCCCGAGCAGATTATTGAAAATGCAATCAATAACGGTTTTGATGCAGTTGCAATAACTGACCATCAGTTTACAATTAAAAACCGCCTTGGTGAATATATAAACCGTATGCAGGAATGTAAGGCGAAGTATTCGTCACAGATAAAGGTTTTTGCAGGACTTGAGGTGGGAATGGACCCAAGACCTACCGACCTTTTTGCTGACGATACCGAGGGGCTTGACTTTGTCTTGTTTGAAAGACTTGACAAAGCGACGGCAACAGACTTATACGAGTTCCTGCCCTGGCGACATATGTTTAAATGTCCCGTGGGGCTTGCCCACTGTGATATATTCAAAATGAGTGAGGATTATAATCTTGATATGTTGAGTCTTTTAAAGAAAGAAAATATATTCTGGGAGCTTAACACATCGGGTAATTATAATTATTACTACGATTTCCTTACCAATGAGAAAAAACGTCAGGCGGTTAAGGATGCAGGAATAGGCGTCAGTGTCGGCTCCGACACCCATGCGCTTTATGAGTTCAGGAAAGAGCAGATTATAAATGCAAATAAATTAGTCACAGAGCTTGGTTTACCCTTGCCCTTCAAAATGGACTAAGAGAGGATAAGATATATGTCAGACTGGAGATTACACACACCTAACGGTGTTAATGATGTACTGCCCGAGGAATGTGCAGTAAAAAAGGAAATAGAAAATACTATATGGACGGTGTTTGCATCCTTTGGGTATAAGGAGGTAGAGGCTCCGTCATTTGAGTATTATGATTGCTACAGTGGTGAAACGGGACAGATTACCCAGGAGAAGCTGTATAAGTTTTTTGATGAGCAGGGCAGAATTTTAGCACTGCGTCCCGATTTTACAACATCAATCGCAAGAATGGCGGCAACAAAGACTGCGGATGGCAAAACTCCACAGAGATATATGTATACAGGCAGTGTGTTCCGTGCAGAGCATACAGAGGGTGTAAGAAACCGTGAGATTACCCAAAGCGGAATTGAGCTTATCGGCAGCTACAGCCCCAAGGCGGATGCGGAGGTAATTGCAGCCGCAATGGAGGCAATGACTGCACTTTCCATTGATGAGTTTTCAATGGAAATAGGTCAGGTAGGCTTCTTTAACGGACTTGTTGAGCAGTTAGGTCTTGATAAGGACACCGTTGAGAAGTTAAGAGCAAGAATTGACTCAAAAGATTCACAGGGTATTAAAAATATCATTAAAGACCTTGATATTCCCGAGGATGTTAAAGGCATAATGACAGAGTTTCCCTTCCTTTTTGGCGGCGGAGAAATTCTTGATAAGGCAGATGTGCCGGGACTTAACCCAACATCAAAGAAAGCACTGGATAACTTAAGAGAAATATATAATCTTTTAGTGCTTTACGGTTTTGAGCAGTATATCTCCCTTGACCTTGGAATGTTGCAGAGTATTGATTATTACACAGGCTCAATCTTCAAGTGCTACACCCGTGGAATAGGTTTCCCCATAGCCGCAGGCGGAAGATATGATAATCTTATGTCAGGCTTTGGTAAGGAATCGGGTGCCGTTGGTTGTGCAATCGGCATCAACAGAATTATGCAGGTATATGACGGCAGTGTAAACGAGGTTGCAGGTACTCTGATATTTGCAGAGAAAGATGCCGAGGGCATTGCATACGAGCTTGCATATAATTTAAGAGTTAACGGTTGTCTTACTGAAATGTATATTGACGGTGACAACTTTGATGAAGCAACAGAATATGCAAAGAACACAAACAACACCTGTATTTTAAGAGTTAAAAAAGACGGTGGTCTTACAATTTATGATTTAGACCGTGATGATATAATTGAAACAACAGCGGAGATGTTTTTAGGCTATGGTGATATACCTGAAGCAGTAGAGCCTGAAACTCCGCAGGATATGGGATTTAGAAAATTTTGATGAACGCCTTTGAAGAAATTATTCAAAGGGCACAAAAGCAGGAAAGGACACAAAACATATGAGGTATTTGACAGTTGCATTAGCAAAAGGTAGGTTAGCCGAGCTTGCAATGGATATATTTAATGAAATAGGAATTGACTGCTCCGAAATGAAGGAGAAATCAAGAAAGCTTGTATTCGCAGACGAGAAAAGCAAAATGAAGTTCTTTCTTGTAAAGGCTTCCGATGTTCCTACATATGTTGAATACGGTGCAGCAGATATTGGTATTGTGGGTAAGGATACACTTTTGGAGGAGAGCCGTAACCTTTATGAAATGGTAGACCTGGGCTTTGGTAAGTGCAGAATGTGTGTCTGCGGTGACCCGTCATTAAAGGATAAGCTTCATAGTATGACAAGCCTTAAGGTTGCGTCAAAATATCCCAATATTGCCCGTAAATATTTTCAGGACGATTTAGGACAGACCATTGATATTATAAAGCTTAACGGTTCAGTTGAGCTGGGACCGTTGGTTGGCTTGTCCGATGTAATCGTAGATATTGTGGAAACGGGTTCAACACTTCACGAGAACGGTCTTGACGTACTGGAGGAGATTTGTCCTTTGAGTGCAAGATTTGTTGTAAACAAAGTGAGTATGAAAATGGAACGGGAGAGAATAATGGCAATGGTTAACGCCTTTGCAGAGAAAGTAGAGGGACAAAACTGATGCGTATTTATCCTGCAATAGATATAAAAGACGGCAAGTGCGTAAGATTATTGCGTGGCAACTTCAACGATGTTACTGTCTATGGTGATAACCCTGCACAGATGGCAAAGAAGTGGGAAGACCTTGGCGGTGAATTTATCCACGTGGTTGACCTTGACGGAGCCCTTAAGGGTCACGGCGTAAATGCAGAAGTTATTAAGGAAATCTGCAACAGTGTTTCCGTACCCGTACAGACGGGCGGAGGTATCCGTACAATGGAGGATATTGAGGCAAAGCTTGCCTGCGGTATAAACCGTGTAATAATTGGCACAAAAGCAGTCAGTGACAGTGAGTTTGTTAAAAACGCTGTTAAGAAATACGGAGATAAGATTGTAATAGGAATTGACGCAAAAGACGGAATGGTCGCAATCGAGGGCTGGGAAAAGACCTCGGAGTTTACCGCCGTTGAGTTTGGTAAGAAAATGGCAGATTTAGGCGTTAAGACTATTATTTATACCGACATTGCCACAGACGGAACTCTTATGGGTCCCAATGTAACGGCAATGGCGGAAATGGTAAAGGCAACGGGTATTGACATAATCGCATCAGGAGGTATAGGTACGGTTGAGCATATTAAGTCACTTATCCCTACAGGAGTTGAGGGTGTTATATGCGGACGTGCTCTTTACACCGGAGATGTTAAGCTGGACGAGGCAATTGATGCCATTAGCTAAAGGAGATAATTTATGTTAGCTGTTGAGAGAAGAACACAGATTGAGCAGATTATAACGGAAAGCAAGAGTGTGCTTGTGGTAGACCTTGCAAAGCAGTTTGATGTTACACCCGAAACTATCCGCGGTGACTTGCTTAAGCTTGAGAAACAGGGAATTTTAGTCCGTACCTACGGCGGTGCAACTCTGGCAGGTGCGTCAGGCTCGGAGCTTGGTTTTAAGGAACGTGATACCGTAAATGCCGAGGCAAAGCAACGCATTGGTAAACGTGCAGCACAAATGATAAGAAACGGTGAAACAATCTTTCTTGACGCATCAACCTCTGCTTTGTATCTTGCAAGAAACATCAAGGACAAGCGGGGCTTGACAGTCATTACTAACGCCGTAAGCATTATGACGGAGTTATCCGACTGTGAAAATATAAAGCTTATATGTACTGGTGGGTTGTATTATCCCAAGAATATGTCCTATAACGGAAGATATGCAGAGAGAATGATAAAGGAAAACTTTGCGGCAAACAAGTTTTTCTTCTCCTGCCGTGGTGTTACCTTGTCCCGTGGACTTGTGGACTCAACAGAGGACGAGGCGGAGCTTAAACGTGCAATGCTTGAAAGGTCAGAGTCGGTAATATTCCTTGGTGACCATTATAAAATGGGTAAAATGGGTATTCCCGTAATTTGTCCCCTTGACAAGATTGACAAGTTCGTTACAGACGTAGAGCTTGACAGTGAATGGCGAGGGGCACTGGAGGAAGCAGACGTAAGTATTATTACAGTTTAAGGTGGTAATATGGCAAAGAAATTTTATGCCGTAAAGCACGGCAAAAGCACAGGCATTGTCAATAGCTGGGATGAATGTAAGGCAATGGTTGACGGTGTTCCTAATGCAAAGTATAAAGGCTTTTCCACTCTTGAGGATGCTAAGGCTTATCTAAACGACGAAGCACCAAAGCCCCTTGAGGTAAAAGAGGGATGTGCCGTGGCTTATGTTGACGGTAGCTATAAGGCGGACACGGAGGAGTTTTCCTACGGTGCGGTGCTTTTTATAAACGGCGAGGAGCTTGAGTTTTCAGGAGCATATTTTAATCCCGAGGTTAAGGAAATGCGAAATGTTGCAGGAGAACTGAAGGGTGCAATGGAAATGATGAATTACTGTGTGAAGCACGGTATCAAGGACCTTGAAATTCATCACGATTATGAGGGCATTGCAAAATGGTGTCAGGGTGAATGGAAAACCAACAAGCCCGGCACAAAAATGTATAAGGAATACTGTGATAAAATCCGTGACAGGTTGAATGTGACCTTTGTAAAGGTGAAAGGCCACTCGGGTGATAAAAACAATGACCGTGTGGATAAGCTTGCAAAAAAGGCGTTGGGAATAGAGTAATAGTACTTTATCACAACAAAACCAAAGCCTTTGGAATGGGTTTTAGGGAAAAAGCCAAATAAATGAAATTTCAGTAAAAAAGACTTGACAAACTTCATTTTAATGGTATAATGAGAATGGTGTCTAATTTTATTGGAAGTAAATGCAGTCAAATTGGGACTGCGGTAAATATTATAGGAGGTGCAACGATATGAAAATGACATTTCAGCCGAAGAAGCGTCAGAGAGTAAAGGTACATGGCTTCAGAGCAAGAATGGCTACAAAGTCAGGTAGAAAGGTTCTGGCTCTAAGAAGAGCAAAGGGCAGAAAGACTCTTACAACTTCAGAGAAATAATAGCCGTTACAGAGTAACTTGCGGAGTGTCTCAGATTGAGGCTAATATGCCTTTATGGGGACACTCTTTTTTTACAGGTATTAAAGGAGAGTGTTTGATATGAAAAATACTCAACCGATTAAGTTAAACAGAGATTTCAGACGTATTTATGCAAGGGGTAAATCTGTTGCAGGCGGATTTGTGGTTGTATATGTAATGCCTAATAAGCGTTCATATAACCGTGCAGGTTTTACTGTAGGTAAGGCATTCGGTAACGCCGTTAAGCGTAACCGTATTAAACGCCTTATGCGTGAGAGCTACCGTCTTATGGAGGATAGCTTAAAGGTGGGCTATGATTTTATAATCGTGGCAAGAAACCGTGCGGTGGACAAAGATTATGCACAGATTTCAAAAGATATGGACTTTGCAATGCGTAGCCTTGAGATAACAGGCTAAAAAAATGAAAAAGATACTGATTGTTTTGATTAAGTTTTACAGACACCAAATTTCACCGAGAAAAGGCGGAAGTTGTTGCAGGTTTACACCAACCTGTTCCCAGTACGCTTTAGAAGCGGTAGAAAAGTATGGTGCTATAAAGGGTAGTTATTTGGCGATTAAAAGATTGTTGCGTTGCCATCCGTGGGGTGGTGGCGGGTATGACCCTGTTCCGTAAGGAAGCACCGGAAAGGATAATATATGTGGCATTATATTGTAATGGCGTTAGGCTGGATAATTAAGACTATATACGAATTAGTTAATAACTACGGTCTTGCAATTATTTTGTTTACTATTATAGTAAAGCTGTTATTGTTACCGTTGAATATTAAATCACAGCGCGCTATGAAAAAGCAGGCAAAGTTACAGCCTGTTCTGGTAGAATTGCAGAAAAAGTATGCCAATGACCAGCAGAAGCTTCAGCAGGAAACAATGAAGCTTTACAAAGAGAATAATGTAAGTATGGCAGGCGGATGTTTGCCTATGCTTATACAGATGCCTATCCTTATTGCCTTGTATCAGGCTATTCAGAAGCCGTTGACTTATATGTTCAATGTTCCTTACAAGCTTAAGGGCGAGGAAGGCAAGGCGTTGTTTGATGCGGCTGTTGCAAAGGTAACAGAGCTTAAGGATATGGCAGTTGCCGCAGGAGAAAATGTTACATCAACAGTTGAGCAGTTGCTTAACATTGACCAGATTACAATTTCAAGATGGGCAGGAGAATTCTTTGGCGAGGCTCACGAGTGGTTTATTAACTTTAATTTCCTTGGTATGGACTTGTCACAGAAGCCGCAGGCGGCAATTAACTATCTGACCAATCCTGCAAGCAACTGGGGAATGGTACTTCTTTTGATAATTCCCATTCTTGCGGTTGTATCATCAATTGCACAGAGTAAGTTATCAATGAAATTGTCAGGTCAGTCGGCAAATCAGAATCCACAGGCACAGTCAACAAACAAGATGATGACATGGATGATGCCTTTAATGACAGGTTATTTCACATTGATTTTACCTGCAGGTATCGGTATTTACTGGATTATAAGCGGTCTTGTACAGATTGTTCAGCAGTGGGCATTAAATCTATATTTTGATAAGAAAGGGGAGGACTTCGTTGTCAAAGTTCCCGAAAAGAAAAATCAGCACGGAAAAAAGAGCAAAAAGCATTGAGGAAGCAATAGAGCTTGCATTGGCAGAGCTTAATGTTGCAAGAGAAAATGCGGAGATAGAAATTATTCAGGAGCCACAGAAGGGCTTGTTAGGAATTGGCGGTAAGGATGCGGTTGTAAAGGTAACAGCAGAGGTTAAGAGTGAGGCGAAGACAGAAGCTAAAGCGGAAGCTCCTAAAAAAACAGCACCCAAGGCAAAGCGTCAGAAAATGAGTGGTGGCGTATATGTTTCAGAGTCACCTGCAGAGAATGCAAAGAACTTTATAACAGATGTATTGAATGCAATGGGTATTGAGGTAACAGTTACAGCTGACTTTGACGGTGACGTTGTAAATGTAAACCTTGACGGCGATAATATGGGTGTTGTAATCGGTAAGCGTGGCGACACACTTGACAGTATTCAGTACCTTACATCACTGGTTGTAAATCAGCGTTCAGAGGATTATATCAAGGTTTCGATTGATACAGAGAACTACCGTGAGAAGCGTGAGGAAGCCCTTATCGCACTTGCAAAGAGATTGGCAGGCAAGGTTGCCCGTACAGGCAAGAAGTTTGCATTGGAGCCTATGAATCCTTATGAGAGAAGAATTATTCACTCAAGCTTGCAGGACAATGAGGATGTAACAACTTTCTCTGTAGGTCAGGAGCCTTACAGAAAGGTAGTTATTGCTCCCACAAACCCCCGTCCCTCACAGAAGCGTTATAATAATAAGCGTAAGGATGATACCAGAGGCGGTTACTCAAACAATTATGCAAAGGCAGAGGAGAAGTCCAAGTCAAGTGCGGATACCCCCACTTACAAGGCAGACTTCGTACCCCAGCAGCATAAGGCAGAGTATAAGAATTTTGAGGAGTATCTTGCAGCTCATTCAAAAGATTAATATAGGGCTGACGATTTCAGCTCCATAACGAATGAAACAAACCCTCGGAGTATAAGCAT
>JAZNVD010000149.1:0-4315 GCA_045592645.1 Candidatus Ornithomonoglobus sp.
GGTAATATCACTACCTATGTAGATTCTCAGGGATATGCTACATATATAAGCAGGACCAATGGATTTACGTGCATATATCCTTCATGGTTTAGGATAGATGATTATACTGATTCGCATTTTTCATGTTCAACCGACTATGGGGCAGTAGGATTTGTTGTAACCTGTGTAAATTCAAATGGAGAAAGTGTTGAAGAGAATATGCAGAATTGCATTTCGCACGTAGGAGGAACTGTAGACTATAAAAAGAATGGCAGTAATTATTTTGCGGTGAGATTAAAATTGGTAAACCAATATTATTATAGGTATTCTCATTTCAAAGGTGGCAAAATATACAGTTTTGCAGTTAGTTTCCCGTTAGATGAGCTTGGTAAGTACGATGATATGATAAATTATGTTTATGCACAGTTTCGTGAGCAATTTTAATTATAAATAACCTTTTTCAAAACAAACGGCAGAGCATTCGCTCTGCCGTTTTTGGTTTTTATTTGCCTGGCATACCTATTATTACATTACCCGTAACATTTCTTATTTCGTAATATGTAACGTTACCGTCAGTAATCAGTTCACCGTCAAAGTCATCGCCAACCTGTCTGTAAACGGGATGTGCGTTAACCTTTATATCAATATCGTTCGTGCAATGAGATTCGGGGAAGAAACGCAGTGTGGCGTTCTTAAGTCCCGAAATTCTTATTCTTCTGCGAAGAATATGTGAGCCGGGTGATACAGAAGTACATGAAACAATACCATCATTCTGCTCAACGAATACACGACATTCCTTGCGTTCAGCCTTGGGGAAGTGATATGTTGAATAACCGTTTTCAATAATTGTATCATAGGCATCAAGAACGGGTGCACCGTAGGGGAACTTCAGTTTTGCTTCAACGGTTGTTGAGTCAAGGAACATTGAGAATATAAATGCGTTATTATGCTTATGTACCATCATAACGGGAGATTTAACATTCTCGTCACCTGCAAAATTAAATTCGTAACCAAGTCTGCCAAGTGCCATACGCATAAGTGATTCGCAAAGGAAGTAATTATCCTTATTGTGGGGAGTCAGTAACTGCTCACCCTCTACATAATCAGCAGATACTGTGCCACGCACCCAGATGCAGTTGCCGTTCTGTGTGGCTGCAGCGTACTTTTTATCATAAGTTGCAATAGCATACTTTTTTTTGGCAACGGCTGAAATTCCGCCGCCACATACAAGGTCGGCGTGCTTGATTTTGCCAAGCTTCTTTCCGTTGTATGAAAGAGTAAATTCACCTGTTAAGTTTTTATCGGTTTCGGTTACACCAACAAGTGCACGGAATTCATCGGAAGCAGATTTTGTGTTACCGTAGAATATTACCTTGCCTCCGTTCTTTGCGTAAGCAATAATCTGTTTTTCAAACTCTGTTCCTGCCTTTGGAACGGCACTTACAAGAACACTGTTGCTGTACAATGCTTTATCGTGCTTTGTAAAGTTGGTTGTATTAACAACTGTACTCATAGGCAGACCATTGTTTATTGCACCGCGTATAAACCAGTCTCCGGAGAACATTTCCTTAAGGTCCTGCTCGGTTTCCGCTGACGAATACTCGTCAAAGGGATAAACCCATACAACGGGAGACGGGGAATCGGGAGTTTCCTTTGAAGCCTTAACAAGGTGGGGAATTGGCTCGTCTGCACAGGAGTCGGGCATTTCTCCCCAGGAGTTATCAATTGACAGAAGATTAAGGTTTGTAGGAGCCTTAACTTCTCCTGCCTCATCAATTCTTGCCAATGCCATAGGCATATAAATATCGTGGGGAAGACTGTTATATCTGTCGTGCCAGGGTGAGTTTGCCCACCACGGGTCGTGAACATAATAACGGAACAGATAATCTTCACGGGCAAGGTATGCAATTCGTGACATATGTCCCATAAGCTCAAGTCCAAAATCACCGTTGATTGCAGCCCACGGTGAGTTGGGGGGTGGAAGCACCTTATCATCACCGTCATATATGCTGCCTAAAGGCACACCGTCGGTTGAATAGTCAATACCCATACTCATATTTGTACCGCGTGTTTCAACGGGATAGGGGCATTCGTTACGGAATAACTTCCAGAACTCACACACATCATCGCGGATTTCACCAAGGACATCTGCATCAAAGTGTTCACCGTCAAATACTGCACCTGTTGTTGACCAGGGCTCTCTGCCAAAGCCAAGACCGTTGGAGAACCAGATATAGTCAAAGCCAATATCATTCATAAATGCAGTTGCCTGCTTGCCGAAGAAAGTACCAAAGGGTGTACCGTCGGGAATACCGTTGGGGTATGAAGCGTATGCAACATCATCCCCCTTAAGCTTTTCATAAGCACAAATCATAGTGGGGTGTCCCATCATTTTACCCTTAAGTATCTCTGTATGACGGTTATACTTAAAGTCTGACTTTGCAAATTCAGGACCTACGTCAAGGGTTGTGCCCACCATTATTTTTTTGCCGGGTAAAATCATTTCACCTGCACGCTTTAGCTCTGCAACAATCTTCTTTAAGATTGTGTAGGTCATAACGGGTGGGTTTTCCATATACTTATAACAGGTTGAGTAAAGCGTCACACCCTTGGGGTCAAGGTCACGGGGATACTTACCGTTAGGATTTGCACCGCCTATCATATACGCCCATTCAAATTTATCCTCAAGATTGCCACGGTAGTCTAAAAGCTCACTGCCGTCAGCTGTCCACATAAGAACTTTTACAACCTCTGCCGTTTTTACAAGACCTTTCCACTGATTGAAAATTCCCTCGCAGACGTTGCGGATATATTCGTCAGTTGTTTCCCTGAAGGGCTTTAAACTTACTTCAAGAGTAATACTTTTATACATAATAATTACCTCACAATTACGTACTCAATACCAAGAATTTCTGCAATCTTTGCAATTGTATCAGCGTGGTGACCGATACCTAACGCATAGTGATGAGTCGGTCCTTCCATAACCCACTTCTTGATGAACTCCTTTGTTGTGGGCTCAAAGAAGCCACGTGTATTTGTGTTGCCTGTGGGAGGAATGGGGCCTGCCTTTGAGATACCCTCACCGATTACAAACTTGAACTTGCCGTCGTATGTCTGGGTAATGCCAAGCATTGTAATAGGACCTTCCTTAATCTTAAACTCAACGCCTGCACCGCTACCGGGCTTGCCGTGATATTTCTTTAGACTTCTTAATACCGGCTTGCCGTCAGCAATTCTCAAATGGTGAGGACCGTCGTGACCTACAAGGATAAAGTCCTCCTCAAAGTCAAAGGGATGGAACTCCGCAAAGCTACCGCCGATGTCAAGTCTGTCCATAATAAGCATAGCGATACATGTTTTTATATCATACTCACCGCACATAGGAATTCCCTGTGCGTTAAGGATTGAGTTACCAACGATAAATGTTGATGAAACCTTACGCTGAATTGAATCGTCAAGTCCCTCATAATAGTATGCAAGACCTGTAAGGTTGTACTTTTCAACAAACTTATCCAATGCAACGGCAGTTTTTGCACTCTGACGCTTATCTGCATCTGTCAGCTTTGTTGTAATGGGGTCACTCTTGGGGTCAGGCATATCAAACTCGGCATCAATAACCTTGATTTTCTCCTGAATTTCCTCCTCGGTAACAGTGTTGTAAACCTCAACAACATCGTCAACCTCAAGCAGCGGAACGTGAAGTCCGAATGCGGCAGAAATTGCGGTCGGGTCTGCGTGCATATCGTACATTGCCTCCATTGTATGGCCCATAAGTCCCATTCTTGCACCCTTAAGGCTGTTAAGAACTTTTGCAATGTCACACCATTTTGCAACCTCTGCTACTGCATCACTATCATTATAAAGAGTACCTATAATAACATCGTGAATTTTTCTGTTAAGACGGTATGCAACACCTGTAAACTCGGGAACTGAACAGATGTTGTCGTTCTCAAGCTGCATAAATGTGCTTGCCTTGTTGTAGTCAAGCTTTGAAGCGGGCTGAAGTGCCACAAGAATCATAGGTGCTGTGCAGTCCCTTATGATAGGTGCAAAAACTGATGATGTTGCGTATGTAACCATATTACACATAAGAACATCAACATTTGCTGCAGTTATTTCACGTGCTACCTCATAGGCTCTCTCGGATGAATCAACCATACCGAAGTCGATAACTTCAACATCATTGTCCTTTACCATTGTGACAAAGTCACCGTGATAACCCATAATGTTATCGTAAAGGCCCTCAAACTGTGCCCAATAGGTTGCGTGTGCTACCGCAAATATACCTATACGTGCAAATCTCTCTTTTTTTCTTTGTATCATTTTAATTTCTCCA
>JAZNVD010000150.1:0-1735 GCA_045592645.1 Candidatus Ornithomonoglobus sp.
CATTTTCGCAATGGCATTGGGGATGCCAACGGAGGAAATGGCAAGCAGTACCGTATAAACCTGAAAGCCTGCGTTATAGAAACCGTTTCCTGCATCGCCGAAGCCATCTATATTAGTTATTACCATTCTGTACACAAGTCCAAGAACCTTAACCATAATCTGTGCAAAGAGAATGATAGCTACATTACCCATAAATGAACGGGTCTTTTCCTGTTTTATATTATTCATACTTAACCTCTCATTTAACAGTCGAAACCTCTTCCATATTATTATACCGCCCTTTGGGGTAATTTTCAAGTATTATTTGGGATAGGTAGCTTTTTTTCCTTAAATACTTGACACAGACGGGCAAAAATAGTAAAATATACTAGATTAAGTATGATTATTTGAAAGGGACTGATATATATGATAATTACCTCATCACCCAAGGGTACAGAGGACTTATTGCCACAGGACAGTTACAAGTGGCAGTATCTTGAAAAGAAATTCAAGGAAACGGCAGATTTGTACAACTACAAGGAAATCCGTGTTCCTACATTTGAGCATACAGAGCTTTTTGAACGCGGTGTAGGCGATACCACAGACGTTGTTGAAAAACAGATGTATACCTTTAATGACAAGGGTGGAAGAAGCGTTACACTTCGTCCTGAAGGAACTGCGTCAGTTGTACGTAGCTTTTTGCAGAACAGTCTGTACGCATTGCCTTTGCCAATGAAGGCTTTTTATAACATTGCCTGCTTCAGATATGAGAACAAGCAGAAGGGCAGATTAAGAGAATTCCATCAGTTTGGTGTTGAGGTCTTTGGCGCACAGAGTGCAACAACTGATGCAGAGGTTGTTTCTCTTGCAATAAACTTCTTAAACTCCGTTGGGCTAAAGGACTTATCGGTTAACATTAACTCAATCGGTTGTCCTCACTGCCGTAAGGCGTATTCCGATGCTTTGAAGGAATACTTAAAAGCGAGCTATGATGAGCTTTGCGATACATGCAAGGGCAGATTTGAGAGAAACCCCCTGCGTATAATTGACTGTAAGTCAGAGGTTTGTCAGGATATAGTAAAGGGTGCACCCACACTTCTTGATTATATATGCGACGATTGCCGTGAGCATTTTGAAGCATTTAAAGGCAGTCTTGATGCAATGGGTATTAAGTACACTGTTGATTCAGGTATTGTCCGCGGTCTTGATTACTATACAAAAACGGTATTTGAGATTATAAGCGGTGAGTTCACTGTTTGTGGTGGCGGTCGCTATGACGGACTCGTTGAGGAGCTTGGCGGAAAGAGTACTCCTGCCGTTGGTTTTGGTCTGGGTATAGAACGACTTCTTCTTCGTCTGGAGGATACAGGAGTTGTTATTCCCGAAGCGGAGGCAGTTAAGCTTTATATCGCACCTATGGGCGAGAGAGCAAAAACGGTTGCACAGGCACTTGTATACAAGCTTCGCGGTGCTGGTGTGTCAGTTGATACTGACCATATGGACAGAGGATTAAGAGCAAGTATGAAATATGCCGATAAGCTCGGTGCACAGTACACAGTTGTTCTTGGTGATAACGAGATTGATACAAACGAGGTAAGCGTTAAAAATATGGCAACGGGTGAAGCGGTTGCAGTAAGCATAGATAACCTTGCCGATTACTTAAAATAAGAGAGGGACAAAAAGATGGATACAATGAAAGGCTTAAAGCGGACTAATTATTGTGGTGATACAGAGGGTATCGGAAAGACCGTCGTTG
>JAZNVD010000151.1:0-3063 GCA_045592645.1 Candidatus Ornithomonoglobus sp.
ATGTATCAAGAAAAGACGAGGTAACAACATCATATGTTACAGGTCTTGGCGGTAAGGATTCAATCGTTTATAAGGTAGTTTCACCCGCAACAGAGACACATAGAAACGTTCGTTTCCAGACAGGTTACGGTAACCCCAGTACTCATGTAACAGAGGCAGGCGTATACACATACGAGGCTGATATTTACAGAGGTACAACAGAGAACAGTGGTGCATCAATCATGATTAAGATGAGAAACACAACTGATACTAGCAACATGCAGATTACACTTCCCGCTCCTTTTGTAGCTAACCGTTGGTATAAGCTTGCTATTACAGTTGATACTGTAAACAAGACTGTTAAGGGTTATGTAAACGGTGTTGATGCAACAAGCTCATTGACATTCTATGGTGGTGACTATGATGCTGATACATACGAGAGAGGTACACTTGTATTCAATGGCAAGGATTACACTGTAGTATCAGACCAGGTTAATGCTAACTTCTCAGAGTCAAAGACGGATGAGGTTGTAACAGCGGTAGATAACATGAGATTGTACGCAGGTGCATACCGTGGTACAACAGCTCCTTCAATGGCAGCATCAGTTACAATGGCTGCAAACTCAACAGTAGCAGACGTTCTTGCAGAGACAGGTGCTGACTTCGTTGTAGATGCAAACGGTAACAAGGTAGCATCAACAGCAGCTGCAGTAGAAACAGGCTATCAGGCAGTTAAGGTTGACGGCGAGATGTTCGGATACACTGCAATCGAGGTTGAGGTAGCAGTAACAGACGTTGCATTCACACCCCTTGCAGTAGGTGATGTATACGTAAGAAACGGCGTAGAGTACGTATTCGTAGCTATAACAACAGGCACAATCGCAGACATCTCACTTTACGACACATTCAGAGTAACTGACGGTGTTGAGGTTAAGGAGATGGCACTATCAGAGCTAATGGGCACAACACTAACAGGTGCAGCAGAAATCGGTGTACTTGTAATGAACGTACCTTATGCTAACATTAACAATGCAGCTGCAAAGCTTGTATTGGCTGACTAATCAAAGGAGGTAAATTCATAATGAGAAAGTATTTTAATCCCGAAATGAACATTGCCTCATTTGATAAAGAGGCAGTAGCAACAACAGCTTCACAGGCACTTAACAACTGGCAGGCTAACGAAACAACAGTTGAACGTTACCAGGCAACAGTTGATTTCCAGAAGATGACAGCTGTAAATGTTGAATTCTAATTTAAAAAATATTATAATTTAATATTTTAATTGCTTTTTCAAGTAATCGCATCTCTCCCAATCAGCGAGATACTTTATAAAGGCCAAAGGGCGTTGTCTGCAGCAACGCCCTTTTTTTAATGCGTGAGCCCGTGAGCAAATAGTCCAGTGGACTATTTGTAGGGCGGGTGAGTCACGAGAGTGACGGCAATGAAGAGGAACGCATAGCGTTTCTACAAAAGAAATTGTGCGGAATTATGGAAGAAAATCGCCAGGCGATTTTCAATATTATAGGCAAATTCTCTTGAAATAGTGGTTAACTTATGATATAATGTAAATTGGAATATTATTAAATTGAAATTGCGAATGTCGTTTGTAGCGCTCTGCATTAAATATAGCTTTTCGTATTTACGAAAAGCATCCATAATTCCGCATTCCGCACTCCGCATTCCGCATTATAGGGTTCCCCTAAAAGGGGAAGCCTTAGGAGGAAAAATGATTACAGTAACAAACCTATCAGTAAATTTCAACGGACAACCTTTGTTCAAGGATGTTGACTTAAAGTTTACACCCGGCAACTGCTACGGTGTTATCGGTGCCAACGGTGCAGGTAAATCAACATTCCTAAAAGTATTATCAGGCGATTTGGAATCATCAACAGGCGAGGTTTCAATTCCCTCAACCTGCAGAATGTCTGTCCTTAAACAGGACCACTTTGAATTTGACGAGTACACAGTTTTAGATACCGTTATTATGGGTAACAAGAAACTGTATGATATAATGAAGGAAAAGGATGCCCTTTATATGAAGGAAGATTTTTCCGACGAGGACGGTATCCGTGCCGCCGAGCTTGAGGCTGAATTTGCCGAGATGGACGGCTGGGAGGCAGAGAGTGATGCTTCAAAGCTTATTCAGGGACTTGGACTTTCAGAGGATATTCTATATACGCAGATGTCCGACCTTGGCGGTAACGAAAAGGTAAAAGTGTTACTTGCACAGGCACTTTTCGGTAACCCCGACATTATCTTGCTTGACGAGCCCACAAACCACCTTGACATTACTGCCGTTGAGTGGCTTGAGGAGTTCTTAATGGACTACCCGGGTACAGTTATTGTTGTATCCCACGACAGATATTTCTTAAATGTGGTATGTACACATATGGTAGACATTGACTACGGCAAGATTAAGATGTATGTTGGTAACTACGAGTTCTGGTACGAGTCATCACAGTTAATTCAGCGTATGATTAAGCAACAGAACAAGCGTAATGAGGAGAAAATTCAGGAGCTTGAAACATTTATCCGCCGTTTCTCCGCTAACAAGTCAAAGTCAAAGCAGGCAACAAGCCGTAGAAAGATGCTTGACAAGTTAACTGTTAACGAAATGCCTGCATCGTCACGCCGTTACCCCTTTGTAGGCTTTGAAATGGACAGAGAAGCAGGTAAGGACCTCTTAACTGTAACGGACCTTACAAAGACATTAAACGGCGAGGTTTTGCTTAAGGATGTCAATTTTACCCTGAACCACGACGAGAAAATCGCAATCATTGGTGAGAACGAGCTTGCCGTAACGGCACTTTTAAAGATTTTAGCCGAGGAGGACGAGCCCGACAGCGGTAACATCAAGTGGGGCGTTTCAACCTCACGCAGTTATTTCCCCAAGGATAATAACGAGTTCTTTGACGGTTGCAAGCTGAATTTATGCGACTGGCTACGTCAGTATTCAAAGCCCGGCTTTGAAACGCAGAATGAGACATATATCCGTGGTTTCCTCGGACGTATGCTGTTCTCGGGTGACGATGTATTTAAAGAGGTAAGAGTGTTATCAGGTGGCGAAAAGGTACGTTGTATGTT
>JAZNVD010000152.1:0-10350 GCA_045592645.1 Candidatus Ornithomonoglobus sp.
ACATTTGTATCGAAATCTTTATGAAGCTCGGGCATTATATAGTTTTTGAACACCTCAACGCCGGGATTCTGTAAACCAACGCTGTTAAGAATACCTGACGGCGTCTCTGCAATTCTCGGGGGCTTGTTACCTCCACGGGGCTGACGTGTCAGACCCTTTGCAGCAAAACCGCCGTATTCATTTAATGAAACGTATTCGTTGTATTCATAACCAAACCCAAATGTTCCCGATGCGGTAACAATGGGATTACGGAACTTTACTCCGCAAAAATCAACTTCAAGGTTAGCCATTACAGTACAACCTCCTTTGAATCAAATACGGGACCGCAGGAGCAAACCTGCTTATACTTGCCCATACCCTCATCCTTTGTTTCACAGACACAGGTCAGGCACGCACCTATACCGCAACCCATTCTCTCCTCAAGGGATAACTGGCAGGGTATATTGTTGTACTCTGCTATCTGCTTAACTGCCTTAAGCATTGGCTTTGGACCGCAGCAGTAGATTACATCCACTTTATTCTCAAGGATATACTCACCCATTGCCGCAATGGCGAAACCGTCATAACCGTAGCTGCCGTCATCTGTACAGATTGTAAGATTGTCTGTAGCCTCATTATAATCGTCTTCCATAACAACCAGGTCCTTTGTTCTGAAGCCCAGAAACACTGCACTGTCTGTCATTCTTGCAAGCTTAAGTAACGGGAACACGCCGATACCGCCGCCGATTACAACCGCTTTTTTACCTTCCTCAACTGTAAAGCCGTGACCCATAGGACCCATAATATTAATCATATCTCCTACTTCACGCTGTGCCAAAAGCTCTGTTCCCTCGCCCTTTACCTGAAACGCAAAACGGACAAAGCCGTTACCGAAGTCACAGATACTTATAGGACGGCGTAAAAGTGTTTTACCGCCACATTCAATGTGCAAAAACTGTCCAACCTGTGCAAGGTCAGAAATCTCGGGTGATTTTACAACAAAATCAAATATTCCCGGACAAAGCTCTGTCTTATGCACAAGCTCACAACTGTATGTCTTTTTCAAAGTAATCTCTCCTAATGAATTTATTTTCCTCATTTTTCTGTAAGACAAAAGCAAGCAGATTGTTACCCGATAAAACGACGGCGTACGCTGGTACTCCGAGCTTTAGAGGGTGATGAGATGCACCGTTTTTCTCTTACAGAACTGATGTTATATCCTCACGCATTCTTATCGCTTCTGCTCTTGCCGCTTCGGCAAACTGCTCTTCCTTCCAGTCGCCCTTCTTGTATGCGCACATAATGCCGCGTGATGAGTTTACGATAGCACCTAAACCGTCATCGTTAAAGCAAGGCTTAACACCCATAGCACCGCCACCCTGCGCGCCGTAACCGGGAACAAGGAAATAAGACTGCTTCATAATGCCACGCAGTACCTTTGCCTGCTCGGGATATGTTGCACCTACAACAGCACCGACAGCACCGTAACCACTCTTGCCGATTGTACCCTCATTCCATACATTTACAAGTTCCGCTACGTGCTCGTAAATTTTCTTATCACCTGCAGTTAAGTCCTGTAACTCACCTGATGAGGGATTTGATGTCTTAACAAGGGCAAATATAGCCTTGTCAAGTGCCACACAATCATTTACAAAAGGCTTTATACCGTCTGTACCAAGATAGGGGTTTACTGTAACACAGTCAACGGGACAAGGTTCAACCTCAATACCGTCGATATCAACCTTACCAAGGTATGCCTTTGAATATGCCTCGGCAGTTGACCCTATATCGTTTCTCTTAACATCAAGAATAATATAAAGTCCCTTCTCCTTTGCATACTCGATTGTTCTGTGAAGAACCTCCTCACCGTGAAGTCCGTACATCTCATAGAATGCACTCTGCGGTTTTATGGCAGGCACTACATCATAAAACGCATCAATAAGACCCTTATTGAATTCCCATATTGCCTCACAGGCACCCTTTAAGTTTTTACCGTATTCCTTATATGCCTTTTCTCTTAAATACTCGGGCACATAGCTTAATACCGGGTCAAGACCTGCAACAGAAGGGTTACCCTTTTCTTTAATCTTATTTACAAGTAAATCTATTGACATTTATTCTGCTCCTTTATATCAAACTGCAATCTTTACAACGATTTTCTTGATAGGCTCAACCTTGTCAAACACACGGCCGGGCTGATGTAAATCCTGGGGATACAATATGCTGTAATATCCTGCCTCCATTACAACGTCTGTACCGCCTTCCATATCAAACTTTGCAATATCCTTTTCCTCATTGTATTCTACACCGTCGGGAACATTTTTAATGTTATCCCAGGTGATAATCTCTTTACCTGATACGATAAACTGAATATCAATATACTTTCTGTGGTACTCCCACTTTGCATCTGTCTTTGAATCGTACTCCTGTACCAATGCAAACAAATTCTTGCCGTCAAGCTCATATCTGCCAACCTCAAGATTTTCTGCAACCGCCTTTTCAATGAATTCCATTGCAGGCTTTATGTTCTTATGAATTCCGTAGTAAATCTCCTTGTTTTTCAATACATCAACTATCATTTGTTTTTCTCCTTTTATTTCATTAATTCTCCGTTGTTTATTATAACCTCTCCGCCTACTAAAACATATTTGGGTTTACCGTAAAGGGCGAAGCCGTCAAAGGGCATATTCTTGCTCTTTGAATGAAGCTTATCCTTATCCACAACCCACTCCTCATCGGGGTTAAAGATAACAATATCGGCACTCTGTCCCACACCTAAATTACCCTTTGCAATACCCAGCACCTTTGAGGGGTTATATGACATCTTCTCAATAAGCTGGCTCATTGTAAGAACACCCTCTTTTACAAGGCACTTGATTCCAAGTCCCAGGGATGTTTCAAGTCCTACAATACCGTTCTTTGCAAGAGAGAACTCACATTCCTTCTCATCAGGATGATGCGGTGCGTGGTCTGTTACGATACAGTCAATTGTCCCGTCACGCAAGCCCTCTTTGATTGCCGCAACATCCTCTGCGGTTCTCAAAGGCGGGTTCATCTTTGCGTTGGTGTTGTACCCCACACATGCCTCGTCAGTCAGTGAGAAATAATGGGGACAGGTTTCACAGGTTACCTTTACGCCACGCTTTTTAGCCTGACGGATAAGCTCAACCGTACCCTTTGTTGAAATGTGAGCAATATGCACACGTCCGCCAACATCCTCTGCAACAAGAATATCACGTGCCGCCATAACCTCTTCTGCAGCAGGTGAAATACCCTTCAGACCCATCTGTGTCGCAACGGCACCGTCATTCATATCACCCTCACCCAAGTCGGGGTCTTCACAATGTGAAATAACTGGAATATCAAACATTCCTGCATAGTTTATTGCACGACGCATAAGGGCTGAATTTGTAACAGGCTTGCCGTCGTCAGTAACTGCAACGGCACCCTCAAACACCATCTGACCAATTTCTGCCAGGAACTGTCCCTCAAGGTTCTTTGAAATTGCACCTACGGGGTATACGTTTGCATATCCGGCTTCCTTTGCACGTTCTTTTATAAATCTTACTACTACCTCATTGTCACACACCGGCTCTGTATTGGGCATACATGCAACTGATGTAACACCACCGCACACTGCGGCTCTTGTACCGGTTTCGATTGTTTCTTTATATTCCTGACCCGGTTCACGTAAATGCACGTGCATATCCACAAGCCCGGGTGCAACTACCATTCCGTCAGCATCGATTACTGAAAGCTCAACGCCGTCAAGGTCAGTATTTTCTCCCACCTCTGCAATAACACCGTCATTTACAAGGATGTCACAGACCTTATCAACGCCGTTTGCAGGGTCGATAACATGACCGTTTTTAATTAGTATTCTCATGGGTTTCCCTCCTAATGTCAAATTATAATTCACCGTTGGCTAATATACTCATAACGGCCATTCTGACTGCAACACCGCTTGTAACCTGGTTAGTGATTACACTTCTCTCACCGTCAACGACAGTTGTTGAAAGCTCCACACCTCGGTTTACGGGGCCGGGATGCATTACTATGGCATCAGGCTTTGCAAGCTTTAATCGCTGCTCGTCAACACCAAAGAACCGTGAATATTCTCTTACGCTGGGGAACAAGCCTTTCTTCTGTCTTTCAAGCTGTATTCTCAAGCCCATTACAACATCTGCATCAAGTATTGCCTCATGAACATTATCATAAGCCTTAACGCCCATTTTCTCAATGCCTGTGGGCATAAGAGTTGACGGTCCGCCTACTGATACCTCTGCACCAAGCTTTGTAAGACCGTATATATTTGAACGGACAACTCTTGAATGGTAAACATCACCAATAATTGCAACCTTTAACCCCTCAATATGTCCTTTATACTCCTGCATTGTAAGTAAGTCAAGAAGTGCCTGTGTCGGATGCTCGTTCATACCGTCACCTGCATTTATAACAGAAGCACTGATAAGAGGTGCTATTACGTTGGGAGCACCACTCATACTGTGTCGCATTACAAGGATATCTGTTCCCATTGCATTAAGATTCATCGCCGTATCTATAAGTGTCTCACCCTTTGCGACAGATGAACCGCTTGCAGTAATGTTTGCCGCATTGGCACTCATATACTTTGCTGCGAGTTCAAAGGACATTCGTGTTCTTGTACTGTTTTCATAAAACAGATTAACCACTGTTTTGCCCTGCAAATCGGGAATTTTCTTGTTATCGCTGAGCACTATCTTTTTCATTTCACGAGCCGTGTCAAGAATATGATTAATCTGATCAGCGCTTAAATCCTTAAGACCGAGTAAGTCCTGCTTCATTTGTTTTCCCCCTTGTGTTGCTTATTTATATGTAATGGCATACTTATGCCAATTATACCTATACCATTTTATTATAACCCAAAATTTCTCAAATGTCCATATAATTTTAACATTTTTACCCCATAATTTTACATTAGTGAAATTTTTTTGATTTTTTTCGAAAATATACTTGATATATTTGTTTATTTTTGATAAAATAGATGTAATTAAATAGTAATATTATTGTGAAAACAGAAAGGATAATTCTTGTTATGGACAATACAATACTAATTATTGAAGACGAAACTAACATTAACGATATTCTATCATACACATTTACCCAGCAGGGATACAAAACTCTGTCAGCATATGACGGTGTTACAGGACTTAATATGTGTCTTGAAAAGAAACCTGACCTGGTTTTGCTTGACATTAACCTTCCGGGTATGGACGGTATGGATGTATGTAAGGAAATCAGAAAGACATCATCAGTTCCCATTATTATGCTTACAGCACGCGAGGATGAGGTTGATAAGGTACTTGGACTTGAGTTTGGTGCAGATGACTACATAACAAAGCCCTATTCAGCACGTGAGCTCGCAGCCCGTGTTAAGGCACTTCTTCGCCGAGCAAAGTCAACACCTGCAGAGGATGCTTCAAAGGAGCCTGCAAACGTTATCGTATCAGGTGACGTTACGATTAACATTGACCGTTATGAGGTAAAGAAGAACGGTAAGGTAATTGATATTACGCTTCGTGAATTTGAACTTTTAAAATTTCTGGCAGTTGAGCCTGACCAGATTTTCTCAAGAGAAGTTCTTCTTGAAAATGTATGGGGTTATGAATACCTGGGAGATGTCAGAACCGTTGACGTTACGATAAGACGTCTGCGTGAGAAGATTGAGGATGACCCGAGTCTACCCAAATACATTATGACAAAGCGCTCAATAGGCTACTACTTTAATAAACTCTAAATAACAAAGGACAACCCATATGTTCAAAAGTATAAGACAAAGAATAGGAATCGTCTTTGTGCTTTTAGTACTTATAGCGGAGGCAATAGCCGGTGTATTTGTTACTATGAGTACAACATACGATTATCATATGACTTTTGAAAAGACCTTGAATAAGGTCTTTTCTGATGATATGAGAAAAACTCTCACTGACACAGCAAATGCCCCTGCTCCCGTAGCTGACGACGGCACGCCTGTGTCTGCAACATATAATAGTGATGCTATTCTCAATATCATAAAAGACACAGATTTATACCGTGATTATCCTGAACTTAAGATTGCAGTTCTCGACGGCACAGGCGAGGTGAAATATTCCGAAATTACCACCGAGGAGCTTAACGATTCCCAAATTGCAAAATCAGCAATCAAAGGTACTGAAGGCCTGAAAAACAAAATGCTTGGCAAAGAAATTGAATATGCAGTTCCCATTATGAACAGCGAGGCGGTTTCATATGTTATTTATATGATTGACCCAATGACAAACCAGATGCGCCTTCTCTCACGAATGACTGCAATTTTTATCATTCTTATGCCCATTATTGCAGTAATTGCATATTTGTTCTCACTTATATTTGCCCAGTCTGTAACGGCACCGTTGAAATCCCTTTCAGACAAAGCAAAAAAGCTGGCTGACGGTGACGACACTGCACTGTCCCATGCACAGGGTAATGATGAAATCTCCGAGCTTACCAATGCTCTTATATACCTTTCACAGTCAAAGCGTGAGCACGCAGATGAAGCAACTGCCGAAAAAACAAAGCTTGAAGCAATACTTCTTAATATGAAGGATGGCATTATGGCTTTTGATACTGACGGCAAGCTTACACACATTAACCCCGAGGCACAAAGGCTTTTAAACCGTAAATTTGTAGATGATATTGTGTTTAACAAATTCTTCAAAGAAATCAACGCAGATATTACACTGGAAGCATTGCAGTATATGCCGACGGACGAAGGAATTGAACGTCAGGTAACCCTTGGCAAAAATACATTGCAGTTAAGCTTTGCCCCTGTTGAGCAAGGTTCAGGTGACGGTGGCTTCATTGTGATTATACACGATGTAACAAGACACGAAAAGCTTGAACGTTCACGACGTGAATTTGTGGCAAACGTATCCCACGAATTGCGTACACCTATCACGGTTATTAAATCATACTCGGATATTCTGGCGGACTCCCCCGATGCAGACCCCGAAACAAGGGTAAGATTTCTTGACACAATCTCATCAGAGACAGACAGAATGGCAAAGATTATTTCTGACCTTCTTACCCTGTCAAGCCTTGATGAAAAAACCAACTATACCCGTCCTGCAGAGGAAATTGATGTCCGTAATATGATTGAAAACCTTGTGGACAGATTAGCACCACAGGCAAAAAAACGTGAGCAGACACTCACATACACACCTATAAACGACGTTCCGAAAATCAGAGGTGACCGAGGTGCCCTTGACCGTGTATTTACGAATATTATTTCAAATGCATTGAAATACACCCCGTCAGGCGGTAAAATAGAAATCTTTACGTCAAAGGTTTATAACGACATTATGATTAAGGTATCTGACACGGGTATAGGAATCTCAAAGGAGCAGTTACCCAACATTTTTGACAGATTCTACAGAGTAGATAAGGCACGTTCCCGTGACCGTGGCGGTACGGGACTTGGTCTTGCCATTGCAAAGCAAACTATAGAATCAACCTTCCACGGTAAAATTCTTATTTCAAGCGAACTTAACAAAGGCACAGACGTAACGGTAACAATCCCCATTAAAAGAAAGTAAAAATTTGCTGAACAACAGAATTACAGAAGCAAAAACTGCCTGTTCAAGTCTATCTTGAACAGGCAGTTTTTATTAGTCTGAACACCTGCTCTGCGGTGTCACATAAATTCTTATAGGCATTATCACAATCCATAGCCTCGCTTAATGTACAAGGTGTACGGAGAATGGGAAAGAATGCGTCGATGCCGTGGTCATTGCAAACCGCCGCATCGTCTGTAACACAGCCCGAAAAAGCAATAACGGTCTTATTATACTTTTTACCGAGTTTTGCCACGCCTATGGGAGCCTTGCCCATATATGACTGTCCGTCAAGGCGTCCCTCACCCGTAACTATAACATCTGCATCCTTTATGTGATTTTCAAGTCCCGTTTCCTTAATCACCAAATCAATTCCCGACTGAAGTGTAGCATTTAAATAAGCCAGAAAGGCAAAACCTAAACCGCCTGCCGCACCTGTACCCGGTATATTGGCATCAGACATAGGCAACACCGTCTTTGTAAGATCTGCAAAAGCTCCAATCCACCCGTCCATATCCTTTATCATTTGAGGTGTTGCACCCTTCTGCGGTCCGTAAACGGCACTGCAGCCCCTTTCACCGCACAGAGGATTTGTTACGTCACAGGCTACACAGAAGGTACATTCCTTAAGCTCATCCGGGGCATTGTCCGTGTTAATTTTCACAATATCCTTTAACCCTTTTGCACCAAAAGGAACGGCATTCCCGTTTTTATCGGTAAACTTAAAACCCATCGCCTGAAGCATACCGACACCGCCGTCATTGGTTGCACTGCCGCCTATACCCACAATAAATCTGCGGCAGCCCTTTGAGATTGCATCGCAAATCATTTCACCCACACCGTAGGTGGTGGTATTAAGGGGGTTGCGTTCACTGTCACCTATAAGTGTAATACCTGCCGCGGCGGACATTTCAATAACCGCCGTTTTAGTGTGAGGGATAATCCCGTAGGAAGCTTTAATCATATCCCCTATGGGGTTTGTGACCGTTACCTCCTGCATTTCACCGCCCGTGGCAGAAATTATGGTATCTACCGTACCCTCACCGCCATCGGCAAGGGGGCAAATCACCGTTTGTGCATCGGGGTAAACACACTTTATACTTTCTGCCACTGCCTTACCTGCCTGATGAGTGGAAAGACTTCCCTTAAAAGAATCTATAGCTATTGTTACTTTCATTTAATTCACTCCTTTAAAGGCTTTTCTTAATTTTATCAGAAGCAACGGAATAAATCAACAAAACGGCAGAGATTTCTGCCGTTTTAAGTTGATTATTACTTAAAAATCTCGGGGATAGCCTTATCGTTATATGTAGTCATTCTCTGTGCACCGTCTTTTGTAATCAGGTAACAGTCCTCGATACGGAATGAACCCCACTCCATACCCTTAAAGTATGCGTCGATACAGATAGCCATATTCTCCTCAATTACACGCTTGTTCTCCACTGTGAATGTAGGTGCCTCACACTCAAGCATACCTGTGCTGTGAAGACTGCCGTAAGGACAGTAGTCAATATAACCGCGCTCTGTAAGGTACTCTGTATACGCATTTAAGACAACGTCACAGGGTGTGCCGGGCTTCATAAGTGATGAAGCGTAGTTAAGGGCATCATAAGCACACATAACGGCGTCCTTCATCTCCTGGGGAATTTCACCAAGCACCAAGGGTGAGCAGATAATACCGTTATAACCCTCGTAGCTAACACCTGCAGCCATTGCGATAATCTCGCCCTCCTCTACCTTTTTGGTAGTGTTTCTGCACATACTGATAAATGAGTTCTTGGGGCCTGACGGAATCATAGGTGCAAATGACTGAACATAGCTCTCCGCACCAAGACGCATCATTTCTGCCTCAAACATACCCCCAATCTCACGTTCTGTCATACCGGCCTTAATCTTGGGAACAACATTTGTAAACATCTCTGATGTGATTTCCCAGTTCTTCTTAAGAACTTCAATTTCAGCAGGGCTCTTGATAAGTCTTTGCTCGTAGTGAATATCGTCACAGTCTACAATTTCCGCCTCGGGGAACATACGTCTTAATTTATCCATAATGATTGAGGGGAAAATAAGTCTGCCGATAAAACCAATCTTCTTAACTCCGGGATGTTCTGCACGAACCTGTGCAAAAAGCTCCATAAAGTCAAGCTGACCCTCTGTGTCATACTCAAAACCGCTTACCTCACCGATTTCGGGCAAAATTGCGATACGGCTATTTGGAAGCTTATTCTGTACACGGCAGTAGTCGTCTGATGCCTGACCGCTGCAGACAATAACCTCACCCTCTTTGGGGATAATGATTGCAGAGCTCTCATTTACGGGAGCAAAGCCACAGTAGTATCTTACAATACCAATCTCAAGAAGGTTAGAAAAACCAACGATAACGTCAATATTCTGCTCCTTCATTTTCTCACGCAATGCGTTAACTCTTGCAAGGTATTCCTTGCTGTCAATTACGGGATAGTTCATAATATAATCTCCTCTCAATTAATTATTCAACATACAAACACTCAAGACCAAGCATCTTGGCAATAAGCTTAAGCTCCTCTGCCATATGGGTTGAGCCGATAATGCAGTGGTGAGTAACACCGCTTGCAAAAATTGTTTCCATATAATCTCTTACAGGTGCCTTAACCTTTGCAAGGGCGTGAAGCTCATCATACTGTAGCGTGGGATAAAGAACACTCTCAACGGGTGACACAATCATCTTATAACCGTTTGTTGTTTCAATAATATGGCTGATTGTAGCATCGCCGGGCTTTAG
>JAZNVD010000153.1:0-6595 GCA_045592645.1 Candidatus Ornithomonoglobus sp.
AACGATTTTCTTCCATAATTCCGCACTACGCATTACGCATTACGCATTAAAAAATACCACTCATCCGAGTGGTATTTTTTATTTCTCGTCATCATTTCTGCCCATTACTACAAATAATACAACAAACAGTCCAAGTATTACTCCGCCACCGATAAGTGCAATGGGAAGCTTCATATCTCCCGATATAACCTTTGGTACATCTACCTTCTTCTCGATATCAAGCTTATTAAAACTGAATAACGGCTTATCCTTTGTTTCCATCGGCACTTCCGATTTTTCAAGTAAAAGCTTGCTCTTAAGGTATGTATCCCTTGCATCTTCTGCTTCACTCTGCGAGAAGGGAATAAAATCATTTTTTACAAGCAATATCTGATAATTATCAAGGACTGCATCAGTCTTTCTTAAAACTGCACCGTTATAGAAGCACTGGTCTGTACTGTAACGTACATAATAAAGCTCCTCACCCAAATCATATACGTGGGTTATAGCATTTAATTCTGCCTCACCGTCGTGAGCTTTTACCGCAAGAGCATACTCCGCCATAGTGTCATAATCACTTATATCAAAGGTGGAAAAGCCTGCAGTCTTATTAAGTACAATCTTTAAATCATCAATCTCGTCACGGGTTATGGTGTCAAGAATGTTTTCAAATTCAATCTCCTCCGCCGAATAATCTTTAAGTGATGTAAAGAATACAGATAGCTGGTCATTGAAATATGATACATCAACCTCGGGATGAAGATAAGTTCTGCCAAAGGTAGCCACGCCCGATAACCCTGTGTTTTCAGGCTCCGTCATTGACAGATACATTACCCCGTCAATTACGGTGTAATATTCACTGTGTACCTTCTCACCGTTTCTGTAATCTGTAAAAACAATATAACGGCGTGTGTCATTATGTCCCCAGCTTGTTTCACGGACAATATCCTCTGCCATATTGTACCCTTTTGAAAGAACACTCAAAAGCTCAACCTTTTTAGTAACTTCATCATATCTGTAAACATCAACAAACACACCGCCACGGTAGCTGTCAGAACGGACTGTAACAAGATACTGCTCATAATTATTATCAAAGGTCATAAGGTCTGCATAAATTACACCCTGCGGATACTCACCCGTATCACAGTTCACACCAAGATAACCGTTGGAATTTTCCGTTGAAAGTGCACCATAGTTTAAAATCTCGTCATTAAGAGTATAGGCAAAAGAGCTTGCCCACGGTGCATCTCCTGCACTAACAGGAGTTATGGAAAATGAAAAGCACACACAAAGAACACAAAGCATACTGAATAAACGCTGTATTGCCTTTTTCATAATTCCACCCCCCTGTTTATTATTCTTAAATTAAATGGTAAAAATCGCTTGCGATTTTGTCCACAATTCCGCACTCCGCACTACGCATTCCGCACTTGCTATTCGCAAAGCGAATAGCATACTCCTATCCTATTGTACTATTTTATTATATCTTTAATTGTATTACAATTCAACTTTTTTCACCTTAATAGTCTATGACATCTCATTTACAGTCATATTACAACAAAAACTATTGTCAATAATCTTGAAAATTAAATTCAGATTTTTGCTCTTGCAAAAATCATCCATAATTCCGCACTCCGCACTCCGCACTACACATTAAAAAAGGAACTACCCGAATGGGTAGTCCCTTTAATCTATCCACATATAAAGTCTGTTTCTTGCCCTGTCTCCTTCACCGAGAACACGGACTTCTGTCTTTAACCTGCCCTCTTTATGCAGCTGCCACAATATGTCATACGCTAGGCGGGCATTCTGACAAAGAATACACTCCTCTGGCCAGTATTTCTCACGGTTCTTATATAAAGCACTCTCAATATCATCAAAACATAAGGGCGCGTCTTTCTTGCCTCTTAACATTTCTTCAATGTCCTTATATGCCTCAATATATCCCTTTGGATTCATCTCCTGAATTGTATCACAGTCTTTCATACGGCTGTCTGTAACCCTTACGCCGTCCTTTGTAACCTCACAACACCGCATAACAGGTAACTGAAACACGTCATTTCCTTCGTTGACCTCATCAGGAAACGCAAAACGTGTTGTTGCAATGTAAGTTTCGCCATCGCAGACAGCAGCCGCCATAGGCCTTGTTGTTCTTGTGGCATATATCTTATCAGGAGTCATTGTGTTCATAATTACAAACACATTATCAGAGAAAAGATGTGAAGTAGTATTAACAATCGCATCAGGAATGCTCAATCCCTGACTGATATGATAATGAACCATATTAAGTCTTGTTTCTATACAGATTATATGTCTGCCAAGCTTGTCCACGGGGAAATTGCAGTCAATGAACGCACCGTCACGGAAATTATAGCCTAAACTCTCCAGAAACTTTGTTGCCTCCTGAGCCTTGGGCCCGTAATTGTGCGTAGCCGTTGTACCGTTTGTTACACCAACCATTGTCTCATCCATTGTTACAAAAGGATGTGCGTGTGCCCATGACTCAGGTGCTCCTCCGGGTCTTGAATGGGCAATGCCGATTGTACCGGGTAAATATAATGCGTCCGTTGTCTTAATAAGAGTATCAACATCACCGACCACTTTTCTCCAGTAAATCTTACCTTCGTGTATCGTTGCAATACCCGTGCATCTTGCACCGTCAAAAAGCTCCTCACAGCGAAGCATTTCCAATAATATAGGTGCTGCCTGTCTGTTTCCTGCATATCCTGCTATATTACACATATCTTTTTCTCCTTTAATCTATCCACATAAATGCAAGATTTCTTTGTCCCCATGTATTAGCTTTAGAACGAATCTGCATTTTTAATTTTCCTTCATCACGAAGTCTTGACAAGGTTTCATATACAAGGGGTGCAAACTGATAATATGTTGAATCACCCCATAGCTCGGGCATCTCCTTCCAGAAAGGCACTTCAACATCATCATATGTAAGTGGTGCTGAAGCCTTACCCTTAAGCATCTTTGTCATTCTCTCATAAGCAATCTCATACAACTCAGGTGTAAGGGGTTTCATTTCCTCAACCGTTGTCTTTGCAGATGTAATCTCAAAATTCCCTCTGCCAAGCTTACACACAGTTGATGCAGGGATTGATATAACCTCTCCCTTTACGTTTTCGGGAAATGCAAAGTCACAAGTTGCCATATATGACTCACCCTCACCCTTTAGTACATACATAGGTCTTGAGGTTCTTAATGCTCTTATATGGTCAGGGTCCTCAAGTGAAAGCATCAGGGTTACAAAGTCTGAAAATAACTCATCACCGCTTTTTGCAAGAGCATCGTCAGGGGCAAGCCCTTTTTTCATATTATAGTCAACATCAAAAGCCACCGCTTCACCCTCGGCAACATATTCACCTGTCTTAATCTGCGGATAGCCATCCTCCTCCGCAAAACGCGCCGAACGGAAATGATAGCCTGCATCATAAAGCTTGTTCACGGTTGCATTTCTCAATGGCTCATACTTATCGTGAGCACACGTCCCGTTAAGAACGATTGCCGTTTTCCCGTCAGGTGATATATAGGGATGTGCATATTCATAGAAATTGTTTGCAGGGCGTGAATGAATAAATCCTATTGTGCCGGGAATATCCATTACATCTGTCTCATTTACAAATTCCTCAATACCCTTGGTCATTTTTCTCCAATAGATTCTACCTTCATGAATTGTTGCAATACCCGTTGAATATCCACCGTCAAAAATCGCAGAACGGCGTATCATATTGCTGCCTGCTTTGTACCTGCATAGGCTACAATGTTACACATATTCTACTCCGATTTTAATGTGTCAGGCACTTATTTGCCTATATTTTAGCACAGTCCCACATAGTTGTCAATAGATTTTTTGAAATTCCGCACTCCGCATTGTTTTTTGCAGAAACCCTATGGGTTTCTCTCGACAATTCGATGCTCCACTATATCAATATTGAAAATTGCACAGCAATTTTCCTCCATAATTCCGCACTCCGCATTGCTTTTTGCAGAAACCCTATGGGTTTCTCTTTATCACTCGTCGCTGTCGCGACTCACCCGCCCTACAAACAGTCCACCGGACTGTTTGCTTACGGGCTCACGCACTAAAAAAGGGACTACCCTTTCGGGTAGTCCCTTTAATTATACGTTATTCTGATAATCTGATTATATTAAATTATTCAGCTACGAAGTAGAATACATCTGTGATGTCGTTGTCTACTTCTCTCATGATAACGATAGGACCGCAAACCTCTTTTGCAAGAGCGTCTGTCCAGTTGATTGCATTGAAGTCAGCATCAGCGATAGCCTTATACATCTTCTGACCAACTGCTGCTGCAGCGTTCTCTACTCTGTAGCCCTTATCAGCTGTCTTGTCATAGTTGTATGTGTAAATGTTTGCACCGTTGATGTTGAAGTCCTTAACTGTGTTCATCTCTGAAGCACGAACTGTACGTGTTGACTCTGTACCGTCCTCAGCAACGTCTGTCCATGTCATATCAGCGATAGCCTGGATTAGCTCAACTGAGTTGATGTCAGCGCTTACAGCGATACCAGCATACATCTTAACGTCTGTATCTGTACCACCATCTGCAGCACCGTTTACATCAAGTGTACCACCTGTGATGTAAGCATTGTCGATTGCAGCGAATACTGCATCCTCAGCGATTACTGCGTTGAATAGGTTGTTGTATGAAGTAGCAGGAGCATATACTGTGATAACATCAGCTGCCTCTACATAACCCTTAGCTGAGTTAGGAGCCATAACGATTGTACCCTCAGCGTACTCTGAACCGCCCTCTACGTATAGAGCAACCTCTTCACCGTTCTTAAGTACTACGTACTCACGAACTGTCTCTTCGCTAACCTGAGTTGTACCAACGTACTTCTTAACCATAGCAAGAGCTGATGTAGGTCTTAGGCTGTTTGTACCATCTGTAACTACTACGAACTGGTATGCACCGTTGTCGTTCTTGTCATAGATGTAAGCTGAATATGTTAGCTCATCCTCAAAGTTCTCTGTTGTCATAACAGCAACATCTGAAGCCTTACCGTCTGCATCAAGGAATGCACTTACGTCAAGAATCTTTGTTGTAGCGTCATCCATTGTGTAACCAGCAAGCTTTGTTGATGAAGCTCTGTACTCAAGGTTAGTTGTTACATCATTAACCTTTACAGCAGCTGTATCTGATAGCTTGAACTTGCCACCTGAAATCTTGTACTGAACAACTGAGTTAGCAACATTAAGCTTAGCCTCTGCTGTTGTGTACTCATTATCTGAAGCTGCAGCACCAAGCTTTGCCTTGATAGCTGTCCATGCATCTGCATCCTTAACCTCGTATGAAACAACCTCACCGTCGCCTGTAACAACTGTTACCTTGTATGACTCAGCGTCTGTATCAAACCATGCTCTTGTGATGATACCATAGTTGATGTTTGTAGCGATTAGCTTTGAAGCAACGATAACACCGTTAGCATCCATGAAGAATGTGTATTCCTTTGTTAGAGCAGCTGCAACATCATCAGCAATGTCGTACTCTGCACCGTCAACAACAACTGTGTTGTCGCCTGTTCTTGTAACTGTACCAGCTACTGTGTTGTTTGTAACAACGATTGTAGCTGCGGGGATCATAGCAAGATCCTCTTCAACATCCTTTGTGATTGTAAGAACGTCGTTCTCCTTAAGATCATCAAATGTGATCTCAACGCCATCCTTAACAAATACTACTGATACATCCTCATCCTCGGGATCGTATGTTAGCTTTTTACCTGACTCAAGAACGATCTCGTTAGCTGTTGATGTTGTTCTTGTGTATGATACCATATCACTTTCTGTGAATGTAATCATGATAGCGTCATAGTCGCCATCTGTAACTGTTGAACCAGCCTCTGACTCGTCAACAAGTGTAACTGTACCGAACTTGTTGTTGTCAGCGATATAGTTTTCAACCTTTTCAAGAATTGTAGCTACTACTGTGTCACCATCCATTGTAGGTGCAAGCTTGTAACCGTTTACATAGATATCAGCGCTGTCAAGATCATACTTCTTAGTATCATCTGACATCTCGTTCTTTAGAACGTATGCATAATCTGCATCGATAGCTCTTACAGCCTCTGCTGAAAGCTCAAGTGTCTTTGTAGCACCGTAGGGCTCGATGTAAGCGATTGAGAACTCGTTTGTATCCTCATCCTTAACAAGAACTGCTGATGCATACTCAAACATCATATCAGGTGCTGCTGTTGTGCCGTACTTAACAGCCTTTGCGGGGTATGTAAGATCCTCGTTATCAACTGTCCAGTTGCCATCCTCAACGTAAGCGTTGTCGATGTTTCTTGCATCCTCAACTGCGAACATAACTTCGTCCTTCTCGCATGCTGAAGTCTTAGCTGTAGCTGTTACACGACCCTTAACGTCATAAGCGTTGTGGTACTCTGTAAGCATTGTCTTCCAGTACTCGCCGTACTCGTCCATCTGAACGTAGTTGGGAACCATAACTACACCGTTCATTGTACCAACGTGGTTGTAACCATCTGTTACAAGAAGGGGAGCCTTCATAGCGTTAGCAATTAGAACTGCACACTGTGCTCTTGTAAGAGCTGTGTCGTTGCTTACTGTACCTGCAACACC
>JAZNVD010000154.1:0-2051 GCA_045592645.1 Candidatus Ornithomonoglobus sp.
CGGAGTGCGGAGTGCGGAGTGCGGAATTAATGAAAAAAACTGCACTTTCAAAGAAGTGCATTTTTTGATATTTAATACAATGTCCACTGACTGATGGGTTTGTTGTAATTTGTTATGGGTGTTGCTCCCTCTAAACCTACGGGGGTTAGCTTTACCGTTATTGCAACTTCGCCCGAGCCCGTTACCTTAAGAGTAATTCTGTTGTTGTGGGGCTCTGTGTAGCTCTGATAGGTTGATGATAAGCCCGTTGTGTCATAAATGAAGCCGTCTGTTATTAACTGCTGACGGATGGTTTCTGCGTTGGCAGTTGTAAGCTCTGCCCTTCCACCCTCAATTACATATTCAAGCTTCATTTGCTTGCCTGTGAGTCTGTGTGTAAGAATTGCTGACTGTCCGTCATCTGCAATTGCAACATCAATGTCATCATAGCTTCCCCACTTGTTGTCGTTATCCTCACCTGTCATTAAGTACCACATTACATCAAATTCCTCTGCAGGTGTTTCATCCTTTATAAGGTCTGCACCATAGGTGCCCTCGTAGAACTTTATATTGTCAATGTATGTGTTACCGTTGCCCGTTGAACATCTTACATTAAAGTCTGACGGTACAAATCCGTTTGTTGCAAGACCTGTGGTCTGGTAAATAACATCATCACCCTTGTACAGTTTAAATACGCCCGTTGTCATATTGTATTCAAGAGCAAAGTGATGCCACTGGTATCTTGTTGCAGTTTGTCCCGTAGATGTCTTTGTCCAGCCCGGGGTCATTCCCATAATGGTGTTTGGTTCATCCTTTGTAATGTATATTCCATAACGGTTATAGGCTGTGGGATATACATAAAATTCATCCCATGAGTTTGTTGTGTAATAATCAAACTCAAAAGTTGCAACAGTAAGACCTGTGTTGTCACCCCAGTTGGTATTATTGAAGAATGAATTTGCAATGGTGTTGGCACCATCTGATCCGTTTGTCAGGCTCAATATCTTATTATCAGCCGACAACCCTGCCACATCACCTGATACAACCGCACCTGAACCGTTAGTGCCAAGAAGGTCTGTTTCGGTTATCTTGTCAAAGTTCTCGTTTACAATGTAGTTAGAGTTGTTAACCTCTTCTTTGAACTTTATCTCGTCACGGATAACAAGACTCTCACGGTTATCTGTGTAATAGAAGCCTCGTGTTGCACTTTCTGCGTGACGGTTTAATGCGTCTGTCATATCCGCCGTCGCAATTGCACCCTTATCACCCGATGCTACAAGCTCAACCTCAACGGTTGAATCAAGATCGTGACCTGTGTATGCCACGTCAGGCTCTATCTCGATTGTGTTATGTGACGCAGGCATTGAACGGAAATAACGCCAGCGGTTTGCCGCACTTGATGAATAGTTTGTTACCCAGTAGTTGGGTACATAATAGTTATCAAGTCCCGGGTCGATTGCCCATCTTATTCCCCCCTGCTCAAATACGAAGGAGCCACCGTCAAGCTGTGAGTGTTCTGTGTTGGTAATTCCGCCGTGGATACCCACAAAGGAGGTTGTGCTATTCTGCTCCCAGGTGTTACGCATTGTGATTACATCGTCTGACTCATATATTCTGTCAAGGGGCAGATTAACATCCGTTGATGTTATGTCTGTGTTATACCAAAGAAGTCCAAGAGCATTGTCAGACACATACTTTAATGAGTTGGGCAGGTACTTAATTACCGCCTGTGTCCAGCCGTCGTTTCCATACTGCTCCCCTAACCACAACATTTCAGGTGTGTATAACTCTGTTGTAAAGTGGTCTGCACTACAGTCACTGTAGTTATGGGGGCCGTTCTGCGTCTGTGAGTAGATTACATAATCTGCCGCCTTGTCAAGACCTTCACAGTTTTCATAACCGAACATTGTTCCCAGTGTAATATCCATTGACGACAACAGATATACCGTGTATTCCATTGTCAGGTTCCAGTAGTTAAGTCCCTCGTACCATGAGCCTACGGGTGCCCAGTGCCACATCATATAATCTATGCCACGGACTGCGTTCTCGATTAAGTATACACTCTCTCTCGG
>JAZNVD010000155.1:0-4660 GCA_045592645.1 Candidatus Ornithomonoglobus sp.
TGCGGTAAACTCTGTGATTGAGTTCCACTCACCAACTGATGTGTTGTTACATACAATCTTAATGTATCTTGCATTTGTAGGTGTTACCTCAAATACCTCCTGCTCAAGGGTTGTACCTGTTGTTTCGTCTGTAAGAACCTGTGTCCAGTTCTCACCGTCCTCTGATGTCCATACCTCAAAGAACTGACGTCTGTGGTCATTGGCATTGGTATCCTGATATACTGCAAGACCGATGTGAGTAATCTCACGGACACTCTCTACATCATAGACAATCTCAACACCCTTACCCTTTGCTGACCATCTTGTGTCAAGACTGCCATCAACTGAGTTCCAGGGACCGTTCTGTGGCTGTGGAATATGGCTTGCCTCAACATTCAATATACTCAGGGGTTCTGTGCCCTCGGGGCCGTCCTTTAATATTTCCTTCTTAATTATAAGAACGTAGTTTGTCTTAATCTTATCATTTTCCTTTGCGGATACTGAAATAATAGCATTACCTGAATCGCCCTCGGGCATCTTAACTGTTACATTACCTGTACCCTCACCTGTAATTACGGGTGTTGCTTCGTGTACTCTTACACGGTATGTGTAGCCAAGAATGTCACTTGCAAAGCCTTCAACTGATTCGCCGTTAATCTTAAGGTCAGTAAGTACGGGAAGCTCCTTAACCTCGCTTACATCAAGTGTCCAGTTGTCAAGTGCCACAACCTCGGGTCTGTAATACTCGTCAACCTCAACACCGGGTGCCTCAAAGGCAAATGCTATTGCAAGGGTTTCATTCTGAACATTATCCATATGGAATGCAAGCTTTCTGATACCCTTGTTTGTGCTCTGCTCCTCGTTTACGGGTGATGACGGAAGAGGCAGTGCATCCATTACTGTAAATGTACCGTTAACGTCCTCTAACAGATATACGTGCATATCTCTTGTTGCACCCTTAACGATAGCACTCTTGCCATCCTCTGCAACCTCAATGTCGCACTTTGTGTGCATAAACCAGTAAACCTCTGAAGGTGCGTTTAAGTCAAACTCATCCTGAACAATTATCATTGAACGGTTATTTGTCAGCTTAACGCCACGCTTAACACTCTTTGCCTGGTCCTCATAAGCTGATGTCAGGTCTGATACTGAATATGCACAGCCCTCACCACTCTCAAACTTATCAATCTTTGTTGCACCCTTAAGGCTCTGTCCGCCGTCTCTTGAGGGGTTAATAACAAGAACATTATGTCCCTCTGCTCTCTGGCGGTACAAATCCCAAAGTGATTCCTTCTTGACATTATAGCCTTCAGGGCCTAAATCCATCGCAAATCTTGTGCCGTAAGCGTCAATTACAAACTGACCTGCATCCATATGGCCGTGGTTTACATTGATTACGCCTGCGTGAAGACCTGTATATACTGCACTGTTGTCACTCCAGTTGCTGCGCATTGAAGTTACTTCTGTGTCACGGAAGTAATAATCAAGGGGAAGATTTGCCAATTCACCCGGGTTCTTGTAATCGTACCACATAAGGTCACGGATTGAACCCTGTGAATCATTTTTAACCATTTCTTCCATTCTCAAAGCTGAAAGTGACTTGTTATTGAAATAGTTTGCAATATAGAAAACATTTGCAGATAAAATCTTTGCCTCTGATGCATTATGGAAATTAAACATTCCCTGTGACGATGTCATTGCATTGATATAATCACAGGTTTCTCTCATACCGGGAACATTCATATAACCGAAGGTGTCACCGTAAACACTGTCAAATGACGCCATAAGGTTCATATAATAATCTGTTGTGTACTCCCAGTAGCCTGTACCCTCGTACCACGCACCGTCGGGACCGTAGAATACCGCCGCACGCTGAATATGGTCAAGACCGTAATTGAAGATTGTTTCACAAAGCTCTTCTTCCTCATCGGCGATTGCCATTGCTGCTACCATTGCACCGCTGTTACATATAACGTTCCAGTTATCGGGTGCAGTTGCAACTGACCATACATAACCTCTCTTACGGTCGGGGTTGATTGTATAGTCATCCATTGTCTGCATAAGACCAAGGTTTACGATACCCTCTCTTACAACTGTTCTCTGGTCCTCTGTCATATAATCATAGAACCAGTCATAGCCAATACCAACTGTAAACAGCATCTCTGCTGTATCTAAATGATGATGGGGGTTCCAGTCAGGATATGTACAAACGTTTATAAGCTCACTGACTGCACGTTCTGCATACTTTGTATCCCCTGTTAAATAATACGCAAAACCAAGGTTTTCAATTCTTGCCTTTGCATCACGTGATACATAAAGAAGTCTTACACCGTCACGAAGCTCGTGCTTTAGTAAGTCAGTTCCAACGAAACCGTCAGCAAGCTTAATAACGTCCTGTGACCACTTCTTCATTGTTTCGTTAGTTGCAATACCTTCCTTGATTGTGGCAATCTTATCTTCATTTATAAGTAATCTGGGGTGGCCGTTTTCGGGGTAATTAGCCTTAAGGGTGTCTACCATTTCCTTACCGCTTATGGGATTAAACACAAGCTCACCGCAGATACGTCTGAAAATGTCAATATCATCTACCATATTAAAGTAGTTTTCTCTCTCACCGATTACAATAAGTCCGCACTTGTCGTATGTAACCTTCTTGTCAAAGCCCTCTGCAACGGCTCTTACGGGGACAAACATTCTGTCCTTTGTAATTACGGGTGCCGCCTCAACGGTCATTGCCTTGTCGTCAAGAGTATAGTTATTATCTCCTACCTTGAACACAAGCTTGTGCTCACCGTTGGTAATAACCGCACTCTGTGGCTCGTGAATATACTCAACATTGTAGCCCAAAGCCTCTGATACGAAGCGAATAGGTACAAGGGTTCTGTCGTTTTCGATGTACGCCTCAACTGTGTCATCCTCGGGGTCAATAACCGTTGTTTCGCCGTCTTTTGCGATAAGGTTACTGCCAATATAAAGAGCAACAGTGCCCTTCATATATTCCTTCATTCTTTCAGTTGATGCAAGTCCTGTAAACTCATCGTCTGAATGTGATGTTACTGCAAGAGCTGACACTGATGATAACGCCATAACCCCTGCAATAATTGCAGAAATGATTTTCTTCATTTATTTCACTCCTTTATATATTTTTCTTTATTGTAACATATTAAAGATTTTTTCACAATAAAAAAAACAACCAAAATTTAACCCCCGTTTTTGTAGCATTTGTCAAGTGGTTGGACAAATAAAAAATCAACCCGAATGTGTTGGGGTTGATTTTTTTTATTTTACTCCACTGTAATACCTGCGTTTACGGGCATAATCTGAATGAATGTGTTGCCCGGGTTTAAGACAAGCTCCGTGCCGTCGGCTTTTGTGTAAACTGTCTTTGCAGTCCTTGACTCCTTGTGCCACTTAATGTCAATGACCTTACCGTTGGTGATATAATAACCGTCACCCGAGCCGATGTTCTTAAGGTCCTGTCTGCCCTTGTTTTCACCGTCATTTAACGTGTAGTTCTGCACTTTATAAATAATAATATTCTTTGCAGTCAGGCACTCATCCGCCTGATTCAAATGCTCCTTGCCGTCAACAAACCGTTTGTAAACCTTATTCTCCCCATCATATTCATAGCTGACTGAATACATATCAGAATATGGCAAGGAAATCTTGTCTGCTGTCTTTTCCGACTCAAGGTCTGTGTCCTCTTTATAATATCCAAGGTGCTTAACCTGGGTTTTATCACTGTACTTTTTAGTTGACACTGCCATTTCGTGAATCTTGTCAAGTCCTGTATATAAATTATGCCACGTATTGTCGTAAGTCTTATCTCTCCAGAATATCTTTCCGTCTGTTCCTAAAACACCGTTTATATTTTCTACACCAAGCTTTCTTATATCCCTTGATGCCTGGGGACTCCAGCCTGCGTGGGCATAGATTGCACCGTGTTCAAGGGCATAGTCAAGGAAATAATGTCGCGACGAACGTACGGGGCCGACTTTTTCAAGGTCATGTTCTTTAAACAACGCCATAAACCGTGTCATTCCGCCCTCAACAATAATCTCATAAACCGTATAGGCATCCTCAAGCCCCAACTGCGGACGTGCCGCCCTCTCGTTGTCTATCATAAGGGCAATGGGGCGTGTATCCGTCTGCATTGTATTGTAAAATTCAAGCTCGGGTGTCATAACCTCCTGCGTTGCAGGAGTATCACCACTCTCTGTTGTCCCATTACTGCAGGCAGTAATAAATATCATATTAAAAGCCAGTAGTAAAGTAAATATTTTTTTCATAAAATTCTCCTCTGCGGTATATTGTTTTTGTGATTGCGACATATAAGGTTTAGATGCACATATATTGATTAATAGCTAGCAACATTTTAAAATTATTTTTTAAACCATAAGACATTATCTTCTTCCCAATCATCACCATATGTAAAATCAATTAACGCATCAACTTTATTTAATTCGAACAACAATCCTAATATATATTCTTTATCCATTTTCATTTTTTCAGATAGTTGTAGTGCTGTAGAGGTTGGATTCAAGCATACTAATTTAAATAGGTTAAACTTGTTAGCTTCATCCTCCGTTGCCGAACGAACAACCACATTGCTAATATGTGGTTTATTTATTAACTTTAAAATCGCCTTATGGTAACTTTTATCCTCTTCTTTGATTTTCTT
>JAZNVD010000156.1:0-1931 GCA_045592645.1 Candidatus Ornithomonoglobus sp.
GAGGGAGTGCAGATTGCGCAGCAATATGCGTCCTGTCACTCCGACCAAAAATGAAAAGCTCTACGAAGTGGAGCTTTTTTATTTTTGCTTTAATGTGGTAGAATTTGAACTATTTATTGTATATTTTCATTTTTTATTTGATAAAACCTTTAATTCTTCCTTTTTTGTCTTGACTTTTCCCCTGTCTGTGGTACAATAATAAAAAATACCAAAAGGAGAATTAATTATGATTACTCGAGATGTGGTTTTAAATAACCCCGCGCGTTTTTCAAAAGAGCATAAAATAAGCGATGAAAAGCTTAAATCAGCTATTGAAAAAGCTCTTGCTAAAGTTGAAAAAAATATGGCTAAGTTCGGTGACAAATTTCCCGGCACTTGTTCAAAGGATTTTCGTTACGAGTTAGGCGAGAACAAAAACTGGGAGTGCGGTATGTATACAGGTACATATTGGCTTGCATATGAGTTATCAGGTGATGCAAAGTTCCGAGAAATGGCTGAAAGCCATCTTCCCACATATAAAAGACGTATTGATGAGAATATCGATATGGGTAGCCACGATGTTGGTTTTGTATTCTCACCCTCTTGTGTCGCAAACTACAAATTAACTGGCAATGAGGAAGCAAAGGAGCTTGCATTGAAGGCAGCTTTACATCTTTATGATTTCAGCTACAGTAAAAAGGGTGGCTTCATTATCCGTTCAGCTCATGCTTTGCCTGCAGAATGGGCTTGCAGAACAATGATGGATTCAATGCTTAATGTGCCCCTGCTTTATTGGGCAGGCAACGAGCTTGGCAGACAGGATTTAATAGACGCTGCCATTTCCCAGAACGACCTTACAGAACGTTTGCTTCTTCGTGAGGACGGCTCATCATTCCATCATTATCAGTTTGACCCTGAAACTCACGCACCCGTTAAGGGCCTTACTTTCCAGGGCCACGCAGATGATTCCTGCTGGTCAAGAGGCCACGCATGGGGCATTTACGGATATCCTGTTGGATATGATTATACCAAGAATGAAAAGTATGTTGACATTCACAAGAACATCACATACTTTATGTTGAATCATTTGCCCGAAGATTTAATTCCCTATTGGGATTATGACTTCACATCAGGTGATGAATACCGTGACAGTTCCGCAGGTGCAATATCCGTTTGCGGTATGCTTGAGATGGCAAGACTATTGCCCGACTCGGCACCCCAGAAAAAGGTTTACTTAAGTGCCGCATCACAGATGCTTGAGGCAATCATTGATAAGTGTACAAACGACAGCGACAGCTATGACGGTTTAATCAATTATGTTACACACGCCGCCCCCTTTAATCAGGGCTTTGACGAATGTGCCGTTTACGGTGATTATTTCTACCTCGAGGCACTTTTAAGATACACTAAACCCGACTGGAAAAGATATTGGTAAAAAAATAACGCCTTTTAAAGGCGTTATTTTTTATATTCTTGTTTTTAAGGGTGCAGATATTTCAAGGGTGTCCTCACCCACCTTACATTGATACGCAAGAACGTGTACACCGCACATCTGCGCTTCACGCAAGGCCTCAGCAAATTCAAAGTGCCGTTCTTCGTTGGGGCGAAATTCATCCACTCCCTCCATCTGTATAACAAATATCACATAAGCCTCGCAACCGTTTCTTTTAAGCCCTGCAAGTTCATTTAAATGCTTTATTCCACGAAGTGTCGGTGCATCAGGGAAAGAGGCAATTTTGTCTTTCTCAAGGGTGACACCTTTGACCTCTATGTACCCATCCTTTCCTTTTTCATCACAAACATAAAAATCAAGTCTTGATTCTCCGTATTTTACTTCACTCCTGATAGTTTTTAGTCTGCACATCTGTGGTAAAGTAATCCTACCGTCTGTCAGTGCCTCTTTAACAACCTTGTTTGGTGCCTGTGAGTCCATATTAATCATAAGTACCCTG
>JAZNVD010000157.1:0-9882 GCA_045592645.1 Candidatus Ornithomonoglobus sp.
GTTTACCGCGGTATGGGTTCACTTGCTGCTATGGAAAAGGGTTCAAAGGACAGATATTTCCAGACAGGTTCAAAGAAGCTTGTTCCCGAGGGCGTTGAAGGCAGAGTGCCTTACAAGGGACCTTTGTCAGATACAATTTTCCAGCTTATAGGTGGTTTGAGAAGCGGTATGGGTTACTGTGGCACTGCTACTATCCCCGAGCTTAAGAAAAACGGTAAGTTTATCAGAATCACTGGTGCAGGTCTTAAGGAATCACATCCTCACGATATCTATATAACAAAGGAAGCACCTAACTACAGTTATTCACAGAACTAAAAATGACATAGAGCATTAAATATAAAAAGACATCTACCAGCGGTAGATGTCTTTTTATATTTAATTACGAACGAAGCTCACCACTCGGAATATTAATATATACCGTCGGGCAAGGGGCACTGTTTTATCACAGCACCCTTCGCTTCGTCCGTTCTGTGTCATTTTTAGAGGCATCTGAGAGAGGAACATATAAAAAATTAACAACTATTAAAGACTTCTTAACAATTTTGTAAAAAAATTAGGTCAAAAACCTTGACATTATGGCATAAATGTGTTACAATTAAGATTGTAAACTGTAATTTTAGTTTATTTCAGATTATCAAAAGCAAGCAAAAAGAAAGTATCACAGAGTAAGAAAAGCAGTTCTCGGTATGAAGATACCGGGAAATTTCTGTCATAATGGCAGAAGAAAAGGAGAGACTAATTCTTTATGAAAATCGTACAGAAAATGATTCTCAGTGCAATTTCATTAACTGCTGTGCTTGGAACAACTGCTCTTGCGGCAGACTTAAGCCAATGGGCTGTTCCGGGTTATCAGTCAGCCAGTGAAGCAGGCTTGGTTTCATATTCGGTTGTATCGAATAATCTAAAGGATTCCATCACTCGTGAGGAATTCTGCGAACTTGCAATGAATTTGTACAAAAAACTCACAAACGAGAAAGTGCCTGAAAACATATCTTCACCTTTTGTGGATACAAAAAGTGTGGCTGTAGCGCAGGCATATAATTACGGTATTGTCAATGGTACAAGTGATACAACTTTTACCCCTGACAGACTTGTTACAAGAGAAGAAATGGCAAAGATGCTTGTAAGCACTCTTACTGCCAGTGAAATAGTGTTTAACATAGCAGACGGGGCTGATATGGCGTACGTTTCAGCTTTTGAGGATGGAAACCAGGTAAGCTCATGGGCTATGTCGTCGGTGAATACTGCACTTAACTATGGTTTGGTGACGGGTATGAGTGATACTCAACTTAATCCTCTTGGAGCAACATCAAGAGAGCAGGCAATAGTAAGCATCAATCGTTCATACGAAAAATTCAAACCTAAAGCATATTCAAATATTTCAGTTCCTGAAATCGTTTTACCGGAGAATGGTAGTGTAATTACGACAAAGTCGTTTGATTTAAAATGGAACTGTAATTATGAAGTAAGACGTTATCGGATTATAATTAAGAATGCTGATATGACACCGGTTTTGTTAAGGGATGTTACATCCAAAAATATTTCTATAGATAGTAGCGTGCTATCTAATGGAGATTATTCAGTTACAATAGGAGCTGTTCTTGCTGACGGCTCTGAAGTTTACAGTTTACCGGTTGATTTTAAGTATAACTATGTAAGGAATACTACTGTTGTTACACCAACTCCGGCACCGTCAATAGAAACTATTGACCCTGACGATACTCCACCGTCAGCAGATTCTGCAGTGACGGACGAAACTTACATAGCAAGTCATCCCGAGGTAAAGCAAATACTTGATTATGCAAAGACATTTTTAGGAACACCTTATGTATGGGGTGGAACAACTCCCAAGGGCTTTGATTGTTCAGGTTTTGTTCAGTATGTATATAATAAAAACGGTTACAGCATAACCAGAACCACATATACACAGTGGGACAACGACGGAACACCTGTCAGCCGTGAAAACCTTAGACCGGGAGATTTGATTTATTTTGGTTATGGTGATGCACCGTCACACGTTGGATTGTATGTGGGTGACGGGATGATGATTCATTCGCCGAGAACAGGAGATGTTATTAAGTATTCTACAATAAAGAGTGGCTACTATAATAACTGCTATCTGGGTGCAAGACGAATACTTCCGTGATACAGTATAAAAAGGAAACAGAATCCATTTAAGGATTCTGTTTTTTTGTTTTCTTTTTGTTCAAAAGTTCTAATAGTATTTTAATTTTCAAGATTTAGTATAGACAGTGAAAGGAGTGGTTGAAGTGGCAATTGAAATATTTAACAGATATGAGCATAAATATATTCTTCAAAAAGAAATATTTCAAAAGGTCATAGAAATTGTAGATGCACATATGGAGCTTGATCCTCATAACAAGTGCCATAAAACGTATCCTATTTCAAATATTTATTTTGATACAGATGATGATTATTTAATTCGCACATCAATTTCAAAGCCTGCGTATAAAGAAAAGCTGCGACTGCGATCCTATGGTGTACCAGATGGCGAGAGCAAGGTATATCTTGAAATAAAAAAGAAATACAACGGACTTGTAAACAAACGCCGCACAGAAATAAAACTCAATGAAGCCTATGAATTCATAAAGTCGGGAAATGTACAGAGGAATAAGGAATATATGAACAGTCAGGTCGTTAATGAGATTACATATTTCTTAAGCAGATATAAACTGAAACCAAAAGTATATCTTGCATATGACAGAATAGCATACTTTGAAAAAGGAAATCCGGATTTGAGAATTTCTTTTGATACAAATATCCGTTCTCGTAGATATGATGTTCATCTTGAGGACGGAGATTACGGAAAGGCTCTTATGAAGGATGATATCTATCTTATGGAAATAAAAACATCTTATGCAATGCCCTTATGGCTAACAGAGATGCTTACAGATCTTGGAATAAGAAGGCAAAACTTTTCCAAGTATGGAACAGAATATAAGAAATATGTAAAGAACAGGAGATAACTATGGAAAATTTATTCAGTACAGATGTGGCAGGAGGAGTGCTTACAGTGCCTGTGGCATTTATTACAATGACAATGTCGGTTTTGCTTGGCGTAATAATTGCTGCAACATATTACAAAACCCAGGAGGAAGAAAATTATCAGCGCAGTATGGCAATGACACTTATTATGCTTCCTGTGATTTTATCGATTATAATTCTTTTTGTGGGAAGTAACATTGCAAGAGCTTTCAGCCTTGCGGGAACGTTGTCGATTATACGTTTCAGAAGTGCACCGGGGGACCCTAAAGACATAGGATTTATATTCTTTGATATTGCAGCAGGTCTTGCCTGTGGCGTGGGATTATATTGGTACGGACTATTGTTTGTAATTATTCTTTGTGCGGTTATGATACTTGCACAGCACTTTAAGATATTCAAGAAAAAAGTAATTATAAAAACTCTTAAAATAACAATTCCCGAGGATCTGAATTATGAGGGGGCGTTTGATGACATTTTAAAAGAATATACAAAAAGCTACTCTTTGCAGAAAATCAGAACTACGGATTTGGGGTCATTATTTGAAATTGTGTATAATGTGACAATGTCAGATGATATCAACGAGCAGAAATTTTTAAACGAGTTGCGGTGCAGAAATGGAAACCTGAGCATTATTCTTGCGGTATCTCCTGCAGTGGTGAAATAATAAGGAAAGGATTGAGATAAAATGAAAAAATTTATATCGGCATCGGTTGTAGTTGCGGTATTGGTATGCTTCGCAGGGGCGTGTTATGCGAATGAAAGTGATGCATGGAAGAATAATACGGGAGAAATAAATTTAACCGATATGACAGTTTCAGGTGAGGGCATTGAAGTTTACGACGGAGATATTTTTATAACCTCAGGCGGAGACTTTGAGGTAACAGGCGAGAACATGGACGCAATGATTAAGGTTGATGCTGAGGATAAAGTAAAACTAAGACTAAGCGGAATGTCCCTTGCAAATGCAAACGGACCTGCAATTTATTTTGAAAATGCCGAGAAAGGTTTTATAACAATTACAGAGGGAACGGAAAACTATATTTCAGATTCTGCGGAATATTCAATAGAGGATGCAGACGCGGCGTTGTTTTCCAATGATGATCTTGAGATTAAGGGCAAGGGAAAACTAACGGTTAAGGGTAATTATAAGCACGGAATTGCAAGCGATGATGATTTATCCATTGAGAACGGTACAATCATAATTAATTCCTATGAACACGGTATTAAGGTAAATGATACACTTAACCTCATAGGTGGAAATATTGACATCGCCGCCGAAACGGGAAAAGGAATGAAGGCAGGACTGGAACTTATTATTGACGGCGGTACGGTAAACATAGCTTCAAAAGCCGAGGAGGGACTTGAGAGTAAAGGAATTCTTATAATTAATGGTGGCGATATAAATATAATGGCAAGCGATGACGGTATTAATACCGGTTCTGAAAGTTCAACAGATACGCCCCAGGATCAGTTAATGCCTGAAATGCCAGACAGACCTGTAGGCGGAATGATGCCCGAGATGCCACCGCAGGGTGGTTTTGGTGGACGTGGACAAAGACCTGACGGAGAAACGTCTCAAATGTCAGAGGGCGGAATGACGCATCAAGGAGGTTTTGGCGGTGGCTTTGGTTTTGTAGATGAGGAAACCGCCAAAGCTCACGAGATTACAATAAATGGTGGAAACGTATATATTAATGCCAACGGAGATGGCATTGATTCGAACGGTAATCTTACAATCAAGGGTGGAACTCTTATTATAGACGGGCCTGAAGGCAATGGTGACGGCCCCCTTGACAGTCAGGGAACAATGTCCATTACGGGCGGAGAGGTTGTTCTTGTGTCAAGTGCAGGTATGATACAGCTTCCCCGTGACAATGACGGAAACAACTCATTAAGAGTAACATTTACAAACCGTGGTGTTGCAGGTGATGTTATAACCGTAACAGACAGTGACGGTTATGATATTATGGAGCATACGGCAGTAAAGCCATACCAGTCATTGGTATTCGTATCGGAAAAGATTGAAACAGGAAAAGACTATACCGTTAATATAAATGGTGAAACAGTGCATACGGTGACAATTACAGAGGGAATAACAATGGCAGGTCAGATGCACGGTTTCGGCGGACACGGTCAGGGCGGAAATAGAGAAAATTTTCGTAAGGGCATAAGTGTTTCTGTGGATGGCAGGAATGTTCAATTTGAAACACAGCCATTTATTAAGAATGATTCAACCCTTGTTGGATTTCGCGCTATTTTTGAAAGTTTAGGTGCAGAAGTGTCATGGGATGAAGCAACACGTACAGTTGTTGCTAAAAAGGATGGAATTGAGATAATCCTTGTTATTGACTCTGTTAAGGCAAAGGTGAACGGAGAGGAAAAGACGCTTCTTGCTGCACCCGAGATAGTAAATGATTCTACTATGATTCCCGTAAGATTTATATCTGAAGAGCTGGGAATGAAGGTGGACTGGGATCAGGATAATCAACATGTATCCGTAACCTCTTGTTAAGCCTGGGGCTCTGCACATCCGTGCAGGGCTTCAGGTTATTCTTTACGAAAATGAGATTATGTGGTACAATAATTATGAAGGCAGGTGATAATTGTGAGACTACTTGTAGTTGAAGATGAAAAGGATATGAACAGAGTAATATCCAAACGTCTTATAAAAGAAGGCTATAGCGTTGACAGCTGCTTTGATGGCGAGGAGGCACTTCATTATATTCATATGGGTGAGTTTGATGCTATTATTATGGACATAATGATACCAAAGATTAATGGTCTTGATGTATTATGTATAATGAGAAAACAAGGAGATAATACCCCGGTTTTATTGCTTACGGCAAAGGATAGTATTGATGACAGGGTAAAGGGCCTTGACTCCGGGGCAGATGATTATCTTGTAAAACCCTTTGCTTTTGATGAACTTCTTGCGCGTATACGCGTAATGACAAGAAAGTTTGTGGGAAATTCATCAAATATATTCACACTTGCCGACCTCAAAATAGATATGAAGTTAAGGGTTGTAACGCGTGGAGATGTAGAAATTGCATTATCGGCTAAAGAATATGAAATTATAGAATATCTGATGCTAAACAAGGGTATTGTATTAAGTCGGGAAAAAATAGAGAACCACGTCTGGAATTTTGATTATTCAGGTGGAACAAATGTGGTAGATGTATATATAAGATATCTGCGAAAAAAAATAGATTTCGGATATGATAAAAAGCTCATTCACACAGTTCGCGGTATGGGATATGTATTAAAAGAGGTAAATGGCGTATGAGGAAATTATCAGTTAAGTTAAGGGTAACAATATGGTATACCGTTGCGATGATTATTATCTCAAGCATAGTTCTTGTTACAGTAAATTCCTTCAGCCGCTCTATGATTGAAAAGGATGTACAGACACGTCTTATGCGGACAGTGGACAATTTTTCTAAGGTCCCTGCGGGAAGACACCCTGACAAACCACCAAAGCCTGAACCCAGATTTTATGAGGGCGGAGTGCATATTATTCTGTACGACGCAGAGGGAAACATAATAAATGGTGTAATGCCGTTTGATATTGACGACAGTCTTGATGTTACCAATAGCGGAGTGCATTTAAAAACATATGATGGTGAAAAGTACTATGAGTATATAAAACAGACAAAGGCAGAAAACAATACGTTATATGTAAGGGGAATAACCGCTGTGTCTGATGAGTTATATATGGCACGGTCTGTTTTCAAGACTAATGCTATAATTACGGGAATCTCAATACTTCTTGCAGCGGTGGGCGGATATTTAATAATTCACCACGCCTTTAAGCCTGTAAAAAAGATAACCGAAACGGCTAAGAGTATAAGCGATAGTGGTGATCTTTCGAGGCGGATCGGGATAAGCGACAGCGGTGAAAAGGACGAAATATATAATCTTGCCAGTGTAATTGACGGGATGTTGGAAAAGCTTGAAAATACATTTGAGAGGGAAAAACAGTTTACGTCCGATGCCTCCCACGAGCTGAGGACACCTGTTGCGGTAATACTCTCCGAGTGCGAATATGCCGGGGAATATGCAAAAACTACAGATGAGTACAGGGAGTCGGTGGTAAGCATAAGGAGGCAGGCAAACAGGATGTCAAGGCTTATTTCGGAGCTTCTTACAATTTCACGAATGGACAGGAATGCCATGGAAACCAATTTTGAAGAGATTAATTTGAGTGAGCTTGTTTCCTTTATATGTGATGAGCAGGAGGAGATAAATGACAGCCGTGTAACTCTTAACCGTAGTATTGACAAAGATGTTGTGGCTATGGCAGACAGATTTTTGTTTACACGTCTGTGCATAAATCTTATATCCAATGCCTATGGATATATAGGAGACGGCGATAGGGTCAGTGTAAGCCTTAGAGATGACGGGGAGAATGTTGTTTTTGAGGTTTCCGATAATGGAATAGGAATAGACAATGAACATCTGTCGAAAATCTGGGAAAGATTTTATCAGATTGACCCGTCACGTACAAAAACGGGAAATATGGGACTTGGACTATCTATGGTAAGGTGGATTTCCAATTGCCACAAAGGGCGTATTGAAGTGGTGAGTGAGGTGGGATGTGGAAGTACATTTACCTTTATTATGCCAAAAGAAAGATAAAACAAAAGGCCCCAGCCGTCTTGCATCGGCTGTGGCCTTTTTATCTTTTAGGAAATTGCTACTTTTAAGTTGTAATTTCCTAAATTACAAAAAAGTCTTTCTATGGAGTGAGCTATGCGAACGATAGTCACGATAGTGACTTTTTTATATGTTGCTCAGTAGCTCGTCCCACCCCGTAATATAGCGGTCAGAGCACTGTATGAGCCGTTCTTTTTCGTGGGCATTGGTAGGGTCAGCAATTGCCACAGTACCAAACCCGGCGTCACGGGCACTCATTATGCCTGTTATAATATCTTCGTACACTGTACACTCCGAGGGTTTTAACCCTAAACGTTTTGCACACAGTAAATATATATCAGGATTTGATTTAGAACAACCAACCTCTGATGAATAGGAAAAAACAGAAAAATATTTATATATGCCAAGTCTTTCAAGAGCCGGTTTTACAAGCTCGGGAAAGCCTGATGTTGCTACTGCAAGCTTAACACCTGACTGGTAAAGCTCTTTTATATATTCACATACATACGGCTTTGGGGGAAGAGTGTTTGCATAAGCGTGCTTTGCCCTTGCCTGAAAGTCGCTGAACATATCCTCGACACTCATCTGCGGCAAATGTTCCTTGTGAATTGTAATCAGGCTCTCTTCAAATGCCATTTCCTGATATTTGAGATTTTCCTCATCTGTTATGGCAACGCCGTGTTCCTTGAAAAAATCATTGGTAATATCTACCCATACGGTCATTGAATCAAGAATTGTTCCGTCAATGTCAAATATTGCACCAGACATTTTATCATCTCCAATCAAGTACGGTATTTATTTTAGCATATTTTGGAACTTTTTGCAAGATAATTTATTTGTGCATTTTGATTAAAGTGAGGATATGGGAAAAGGCATTTTACACTTAAATAACAAAAAAGAAAAAAATTTCAATTTAATACTTTTCAAATTCATATTCTTGTGGTATAATATAATTGTTGTAATAGGATGCAAATTCTATAAAAACATAAGAAAATTAGAGTTTATAACTCTATTGATAAAATTTATGTGCAGGAGGAAATAACCATGACACAAAACAAGACAGTTCTTGCTTGGATAAAGGAAATGGCAGATATGTGCCAGCCTGACCAGCAGGTTTGGATTGACGGTAGCGAAGAGCAGTTGGAGGCTTTAAGAGCAGAGGCTGTTGCAACCGGCGAAATGATTAAGTTAAATGAAGAGAAGCTTCCCGGATGTTATTATCACAGAACAGCTGAGAATGACGTTGCACGTGTAGAGGACAGAACATTTATCTGTACTCCCACAGAGGAAGAGGCAGGCCCCATCAATAACTGGATGGCACCCGCTGATATGTATGCAAAGTTAAACGCATTGTATGACGGTTCAATGAAGGGCCGTACAATGTATATTATCCCTTATTCAATGGGTCCCGTTGGCTCACCTTTCTCAAAGATTGGTATTGAGCTTACAGACTCAATCTACGTTGTATTGAATATGGCTATTATGACACGAGTTGGTAAGGCAGTTATCGACCAGCTTGGTGATGCAGATGATGCAGAGTTCGTTAAGTGCTTGCACGCAAAGAAGGATGTAAATCCCGAGGACAGATACATCGTTCAGTTCCCCCAGGATAACACAATTATGTCAGTTAACTCAGCTTACGGCGGTAACGTTCTTCTTGGTAAGAAGTGTTTTGCACTAAGAATTGCATCATACCTTGGTATGAAGCAGGGCTGGATGGCAGAGCATATGCTTATCCTTGGTCTTGAGAATCCTCAGGGTGAGGTTAAGTACATCTGTGCAGCATTCCCCTCAGCTTGTGGTAAGACAAACCTTGCAATGCTTATTCCTCCGGAGTATCTTCAGGAGAAGGGCTACAAGGTATGGACAGTTGGTGACGATATTGCATGGTTGAATATTGGTCCCGACGGCAGACTATACGCTATTAACCCCGAGTCAGGTTTCTTTGGTGTTGCACCCGGTACTTCAACAAAGACAAACTTCAATGCACTTGAGTCAACAAAGAAGAACACAATCTTCACAAATGTATGTATCAATAACGACGATATGACAGTTTGGTGGGAAGGCCTTGATAAGAATCCTCCCGTTAATGCAACAGAGTGGAAGGGTGCAAAGGTTAACGGCCCCGAGTTCGTTGCAGAGGGCGGCAAGCTTGCTCATCCCAACTCAAGATTTACAGCTCCTGCTGCTAACTGTCCTTGCATTTCAAGCGAGTTCGAG
>JAZNVD010000158.1:0-2439 GCA_045592645.1 Candidatus Ornithomonoglobus sp.
TTGGTTTTTTTGTTACTTATTCTAATATATATACCTTTGCTTTCCTGCGTCCGAAGTTTATTGCTTCGTTGTAGGAGCCGACATACAAATCTATTCTATTTCCTTTAATTGCGCCGCCCGTATCTGCGGCAACAGCAGTACCGTATACCCAGGTACCGTTAGCACCTTCAATATAAAGTCTTGAACCAAGTGGTATAACTCTTGGGTCAACTGCAACTACACCATAGCGTACCCTCATACCCGTAGCGGTTGTAGTACCTGAACAATAGGCAGTTGCCGTAACCTCAATGCATTTAGAATATCTGTACTGAGATGCACGGGATACATTTGTCCTGTTGTATGAAATGGACTGCCTTGGCTTTGTGCCGTATTCCACAATAGAATCTACTGCGGCAACCTTAACAGTTTCCTCAACAACATCACGGCTTACCAGTTCGCCGTTTTCATAATACTCGCGATAAACGCGTTCTGCAAGACCGTCGGTGCCCTCCTGAATAACCTTTGTTGTTCCTGACAGCATCGAGCTGTTTGCAATTTTTTGAGTGTTATATTCAATAACTTCCTCGGTGTTTACCAATTTTTCTTCTACATAGGTAACACAAATTTCCATATTCTCTGTTATTTTTTCGTCCAACGCAACGTTAGTTACAATAGAGCCCTGCGGGTCAATTCCCTGCCTTACAAGGAAAGACTCTACATCAGGCATGGCCGTCACAATAACGGAAGTTTCCTTACCGTTAACAAATGTAACAGAATCGGCACGGTAAACATAAATAACGTCACCGTCTTTAACCTTTGAGTCCATAGGAACAGATGTTTCATCAAGTTCCCCCAACGTCACATTTTTTTCTGCCAAAACTTCAGCAGTGTTACTTGCGTACGTAATAAAGCTTATTTCTTCTCCCTTGTCGTCCACAATGCTAACCTGTTTTGACATTGCGTAAAATGCACCCCACACGAATTGAACCAACATAAGCATCAAAAATATTGCCAAAGCAATTTTTCTGATAAATGGGGAGTATTCTACGACTTTGTCTCTCAGTCGCATATTTACCTCCTTATTGTTCGGAGCATATAGGTTTTTGCGTTGACATGCTCCTTTTCTGAGATTGTTTAAATTACAATCTCATTAGCATTATATACAATTTAAGGAATTTTATACCATAAATTCCTTACATACAATGCCTTGGAAAGTGACTTAGTATGTCGTTAAAATAAGTCTTGGGTATTATATCACAGCATAATTTTTTTGTCAACCCTTAAAAAATGTGCCGAAAATGGTGTTTTTTTGTAAAAAAAGAAAAAATCAGAACATATAGAGGTTTACATAAAAGTACAGGTACAAGGTATTCTGTCAGAAAATTTTAAATTTTTTTCAAAAACAAGTTTTTAAAATGTGGAAATGCAGAGCATTTCATCCAAAATTCTTCATTCTTCATTCTTAATTCTGCATTTAAAAAATACGGTCTGCCTTTTTGACAGACCGCATTTTTGGGGTTTATATATTATTTAAGAAATGTTATTATTCAACCGGTGCAACATATGCAGTGTTAACAACAGCCGCACGAGGCATTATAGCACAAGCACCTGTTACATTTTCGAACGCAAATACCTTATATGTCTTTACTGTTGTAAGGTCAAGTGTACCAAAATCTGCTGTAAATGTCTTTGCTTTGATACCATCTGCTTCATTTGCGGAATCAATTGTAATTGTTTCACTTATATCAAGAGCAAGCAATTTACCTTTTGCATCATAAGCACCAACAAGTATAACAAATGAAATATTGTCTGAAACAGCAAATTCTCTGTAGTTAAGAGTAGCTACCTTTGAAGCTTCGTCGTAAGCAAGAGAATAAAGTTCAATACCCGGTGTCTGCAATGAGTAAACTCTCGGAAGCTTACCATCTTCGTTAACAGATGTGAAGCCTACCAAAGTCTGTGTTGCGGCTTCTGTGTTACCTTCCGCAATAAGCATATTGATAATATCATTTGCTTTTGTTGCAACGCCATCATAAACATTCATATCCTGCAATGATGATGTTGCTGTCATAGTTGCAGTGCCGTCACCATTGTCAACAGCAGATGTAATAGCAGCAGTGTTAATGATTTCATATTCATTTAAACCGTCTGCATTTGTATCTCCATTATTCACAATCCATTTATCTGTAAGTGATGATTCTATCCATCTCTTTACAAGTACACCGCTTTCAGTATAAGTATCTCCGTATGTATCCTTACCGTCAACAGCATCGTACTTAGCTTCTACAAGGTTTTTGTTAACAACCCTTTCGTAAACAGGGTTATATCCTGCCGCACTCATAGCAGTAATCAATTTAGAATAATCTGCATCATCGGAATTGTCGTAAGCAATAAGATTGTTTTCGTTATCTACACTTATTGTAACGCCCGAAACATTTGCAGCATCTATTACATTTTCTG
>JAZNVD010000159.1:0-3678 GCA_045592645.1 Candidatus Ornithomonoglobus sp.
ACTGTTAATTCAAAGAACGGTTATGACTTGATTAATGATGAAATAGTATTCTATCTTGATGATGGTGTCAGCCATGATAACGGTTATACAGAGATAGGAACTATTAATGCAGGCCTTACAGGATCAGTTACATGGAAAATGAATGGCTCAACTGTACAGTCAGGTAACGGTACAAAGACTATAGCAGTTGCGATTGACCATATAAACGGCACATATTCTATCTATACAGTCAGCGGTTCAAGCTACTCACAGGTAGGAAGCACAAAGTCAACAAGCAAGCCTATGGATGCTCTTCGTTTCTCATTCGAGAAGCATTATTATGATATAACACTTGATAATATGTATGTTTATGAGGGTGTTGTTCCCAGAACATCTGCCTTTACAAATCCTGAAAACGTTATAAGATACATTGTTCTTAATGCCAACAATGTTCTTGACGGATCAGATTATTCAGCTATTTATAATGACAGCACATACTCATCACAGGTTAGCGGAGTAAAGGCTGTTCACGCAAATTCAGGCGTGGTATGGAACGGCTCACAGAAGGTAATGCTAAAGAACACTCCTTTTGAGAGTAACGGCAAGCAGATGGTACCCGTAGCAGAGTTACAGACAGCCCTTGGTATGACTTGTCAGTCAACTGCAAATGCAGTAGAGAAGGATAATGTACAGTATGTACCCATTGAGGACTTCCTTGGCTCAACTGCAAAGACACATCTGTCAGGTGCTTCACATAATGCTAACTGTTATGTATTAGAGAGTGGCTTCAGTCCCTCAAATGTTGACAACTTCAACCGTTGGATGCTATATTATCGTCCCTCGGCTGATCAGGTTTTAGCAGATTATAATGCATCGCCTCTTAAGGGTGAGCATCCCAGACTACTTGCTACACAGTCAGATTTTGACAGAATGAGAACCTGGTACAATCAGTATGTAGCTATGGATGACGATTTCAAGCCGGGAACAAGCTGGAGTGCAGCTCTTGACTATCCGTGGTATGCGTGGATGAGAAACGGTAGAACTTTTGCTGAAAACAGAGTAGCTGCAATTGAGGAAGGCGACCTTCCTGAGTACAGCGCATACGATGCTGTAGGCCGAATGAATTACCAGAGAAAGTTTGCATCAGACGCACATGTTCTTGCGGCTTATTACCAGATGTCAGGTGACACAAGATATGCTGAGGCTTTATGGAAATTAATTGAAGTAATTGCTGACAGATCAGAATTTACGGACTTTAATATGGGCCATATGCTTGATGTATCAGAGGCGCAGGCGGCAATGGCAATTGCTTACGACTGGATGTATGATTACTGGAAAGCATATGACGAAGATAACGGTACAGACAGACTGGGAACAATAGAAGACTGTATGTACAACAACGGTTTGTACTTCGCGTGGGACGGTGCTGCAAATGGTGGTTCATATTCAGGCGAGCTTCTTTCAATCAACAACCACGGTACTGTTGCAAACAACGGTACTATGATGCTTGCATTGGCACTTATGGATAAGTATCCTTCAGAAGCTTCATTTGTTATATCACAGGCACTTAAGTGTCAGGAAATTAACATCTGGCAGTGGGATACAGGCATGTGGTACGAGGGTGCAGGTTACTGGGAGCTTACAATGCAGCATACAGCGAAGTTTGTGGAAACACTTAAGGGTGTATTCCCTGGTGGCTACGGCTTTAGCGGTCTTGAGGGCTTGTCACAGGCAGGTATTGAAGAGGTTCAGCATCATACTCCTTTGGGCATTTATAACTACGGTGACAACAGTGCAGAGTTATACTGGGTACCCGAGTTAATATGGCTTGGAAACACATATAACCAGAATGATCTTTCGTACTATGTATTTAAGAACAGAGCTAAGGGATGGACATCAAGTACATATTGGCACGGCGAGGACGTTGCTCTTGGTTTGTTGTGGCTTGACAATGAGACTTATGCAACAACGGGTGCATTCAACAACTATAATGCGCAGGAGCTTCCAGTTGACTATTGTGATGAAGAGCTTGATGTGGCAGTAGTGCGTGACACTCACGACGTAACTATTGACAGCAGTACCTATCTTCCTACAACTGAGTATACTGTTGCAGGCTTCAAGGGTGGTCAGGCTAATGAAACACATGGTCAGATTGACGCAGGTTCATTTATATTTGAATCAGACGGTATAAGATGGGCACAGGATCCCGGTGCGGGCACATATTCATCAGGTTACTTTGATAACACTTCAGGTGGTACAAGATGGAGAACACTTGCCACACGTGGTGAGGCACATAGTACAATCATTGTAAATCCCCCGACAAACGGTTCGGAGGACCAGACAATTTCAGCACGTGCAGAGTTATCATTGGTTAAGAACACAGATGCAGGATTTATTGCAACTGTAAATATGAAGCCTGTACTGTTCAATGTATCAGCGGCAACACGTGGTTTCTTCTTTACAGATAACCGTCAGAGTCTTGTTATCCGTGATGAGTTCACACCAAACGCATCAAATATACAGGCATACTGGACAATGATGTTGCCCAGCGGTTCAACAGTTACAGATGACGGTAACGGACGTATAACAGTTGTTTACAATGATGAAACATTATACGTTGATTACGTAATTACAGGTGGTACGGTTGGTACAAAGAGCCTTGTTGGTTCTAACTTCCAGCCTATCAATTCAACAAACATTATTGACATTATAAAGACAAACGGTCAGATCCGCATTCCCGTGACATTAACAAGCGGAACAGCAACAACTATTACAGTTAAGCTTACACCTGCAAGTGCAACAAACACAACAGCACTTTCAGCTTATACAAGCGGTACCTCAACCTGGAGCAGCTTATTGAACTAACAAAACAACAAAAACATCTTCCTTCGGGAAGATGTTTTTTTTGGATGAATAAGGCTCCCCTGTGCAAGGGGAGCTGTCAGCAAGGCTGACTGAGGGGTTGTAGAAAATACATTGCATTTTCGTGACTTGATATGACGGCAAGTAAACTTGCCTACACCTCATCCGTCGGCATTCGCCGACACCTTCCCCTCAAGGAGATGCCTAAAAATTTTCTCGAATTTCCCTTGAATTATTTTTCCTGTTATGGTATAATTATATCATCTATAATTGTGTGAAAATTTTATAAGGAGAATGACAATGAAATCACGATTTATTAAGGGATTTGCAACAAGTCTTGCAGTTGTTATGACAACAACTTCTGTGGTTATGCCCGTTCTTGCGGCAGAGAAGGTCACAATTTCTCACGACACATCGGCAGGTACTGTGACAGCTACAAGAACTGACGGTGCATCCGAAAGAATTGCCCTTGCGCAGTTTGATAATCTGGGCAGACTTCAGGGACTTAACATCAGCTCTGCGTCAAGCCCCGCAACTGTTACAAATGAGTTCAGCTTTGACCCCAATTACAAAACAAAGGTTATTTCTTTCAGTGACTTTGAAACTGCCACAGCTTTAGAAGAGGCACGTATCCTTGGCTCAAAGACTTTGTTTGTATGGGACGGCGAAAATCGTCAGGATGCAAGCTTTGACTCAAACGGCGGTGCGCGCTCCATTGACGAGGATTTTGCGGACGGTATAGGCTTTGGTTATGATTCAAGCCTGAAGGCATTTCATGCCCAGCATACAGAAAGCCGTCATATTCATATGTATGCAGATTCAATCACAACTGACTGG
>JAZNVD010000160.1:0-2213 GCA_045592645.1 Candidatus Ornithomonoglobus sp.
ATTTATCACGTATAAACCTACTCCTTTTTGCTATAAAACACGGACAACACGCTATGGCATTGTCCGTTTTCTAACATTAGCAAATTTCTACTATCCAGCCCTCGGGAGCTTCAATTCTGCCCATCTGGATACCTGTCAATGTATCGTAAAGCTTCTTTGTTACAGGTCCCATCTCGTTCATACCTGCAGGCAGGCAAATATCCTTACCGTGGTCATTAATCTTACCAACGGGTGAAATAACTGCTGCAGTACCGCAAAGACCGCACTCTGCAAAATCGCCAAGCTCTTCAGCGAAAACCTCTCTCTCCTCAACCTCAAGGCCAAGATATTCCTTTGCAACATACATAAGTGAACGTCTTGTAACTGACGGAAGGATACTGTCTGACTTGGGTGTTACAATCTTGTTGTCCTTTGTAACAAACAGGAAGTTGGCACCGCCTGTTTCTTCAACCTTTGTCCTTGTGCGTGCGTCAAGGTACATATTCTCGTCAAAGCCCTTGTTGTGTGCATCAACGATTGCGTGAAGACTCATTGCATAGTTAAGACCTGCCTTAATATGTCCTGTACCTCTGGGTGCAGCACGGTCAAAATCAGCAATACGGATAGTAAGGGGCTTTGCACCGCCCTTGAAGTAAGGTCCAACAGGAGTAACAAATACTCTGTACTGGAACTCATCCGCAGGCTTAACGCCGATAACTGCGTTTGAACCGAACATATAAGGTCTTATGTAAAGTGATGCACCTGTGCCGTAGGGAGGAACATACGCCTCATTGGCACGAACCACCTGTTTAACTGAATCAATAAACTGCTCCTTGGGAAGAACGGGCATTTCCATTCTCTCCGCAGACTGTGCAAATCTCTCTGCATTAAGGTCAGGACGGAATGTAACAATTCTGCCATCCTCTGTTGTATATGCCTTAATACCCTCAAATATTGTCTGTGCATACTGCAGAACGCCTGCACTCTCGTTGATTACAACGTTTGAGTCCTCTGTAAGTGTTCCGTTGTCCCACTTACCGTCACGGTACATTGCAACATATCTCTTGTCTGTAACCATATAACCAAAGCCTAAGTTGCCCCAGTCAATATCTTTTTTTGCCATAGTAAAAACTTCCTTTCAAACCGGCATAAACCTACGGTCTGCCTGTAAATTAACTAAATCATATTATATCACTTACAAAAGCATTTGTAAAGAACCGATGAAAAATTTTTTTAACCTGCCATCGCAAACAAGTCCGAACACTCCCAGAACAGCATATAATTATCCCAGTTTCTGGTTATCCAACCTGTGGTACCATTGCTCTTCTGTATTAAAATATGTCCGTTCATGTCATCGGCAATGGGCTTTATCCAGTCACCTCGATATAGTGCCATTCCATGCCCTGTAAGAGTTTTCTTTACATAGCTGTAATCGCTGTCCGGAACCAAATATACATCCTGTGGAACACGTTCTAAATATCCGGCAGAATTTATTTTATATGTGACATATACACTCCACATTCCAATAGACTCTGTCTGATTCAAAATAGTAAAACTTCCATCATCATTGATTTCAAAGGGGAAATTTACAACATTTCCTACTCCGTTTATATCATTGTAATAGTATTCTCCTGTATATCCCTGCATATCCCTAAACTGTTCTTTAAATGTAATTGGTTCAAGAGTCTTTCCATTGTATCTGTATACAGCTATAGCCGGATCCCAACTATCAAACGAAAAATACATTACTACTTCTTTTGCTCCGTCATTTGGCACTATGTCAACAACATAAACAGCTCTAACACTATATGCCTCTGTTACTGTGCAAGAGATATTGCCTACTTCTAACTCTATACTTTTACTATATTCTTTTCTGATATCTTTTTCTCTGATTCTTATTCTATCATAATTTCCATCACTGTCCATATCATCATAAACACTACACTCAGGCATATCGTAGAATTCAGTATTATACCAGATATTATAGCTTCTCTGTCCTAACGCCCTGTAATCACAAACAGAAAGTCCGTCAATCCATACCTTGTATGCACGGATACCTTCGTTCCATTCGCCACGTCCTGCAAGCTCTGCAAAATCGTTTATGGGTATCATTGTATATCCGTTTAATGCATAGCTTGTAAGAGGTATTCCCTCATAGTCTACCTTAATGTCACTGTAATAAATATCTGACATCTTTGTTCCTGATGCGTACTTCGGGTCATACACATCCTTTC
>JAZNVD010000161.1:0-6209 GCA_045592645.1 Candidatus Ornithomonoglobus sp.
CGCTTGGCCTCCGACTTAAGGTTTTCTCTAACGAAAATTTTAAGTGTGCCTATATTACCTACTCCGCAGATTATTCTTTCGGAGAAGTAACAACAATGAAACGGCACAACCTTACAGACGAGATTTTCGTTCTGCTCACAGGAAAAGCCGTTATGCTCACACTTGAAAATAATGTTTTCACAGAAACAGAACTACAAAAAAACACTGCATATAATGTTAAGGCAGGTACCTGGCACTATCTTGCAGTAAGGGAGGAAGCCTCCGTATTTGTTACAGAAAACGCAGATACAGACTCCACAAATACTGATGTCCTTAAACTTGAAAAACCATATACAATAAAATAAAAACACAAACCCCTCATAGTCAAATCACTATGAGGGGTTTGTGTTTTTAGGGGGAGATTATTATATAAAAAATTTATATAAGCTTGTTTATTACCTTCCATGCGGGGTCTGCATAAAATCTGTGACCGCCGTCGCCCGTTACAAGGTGACATTTATCCTCTGCATTAAGAGCCTTATATGCTCTTTTTATATGCTCCATTGATTCTTTTACACCTTTTTCGGGGAATATGGGGTCCTCCTTACCGTTTACAACAACAAGAGGACGCGGTGCGATAAGTCCGCCAATGTCGCCCATATCGAAATATTTTGCAATATTGGGGACAAAGTTACAACAGCAATGGAACATTGCAACAATTGAATCCTTAAATGTACACACTGAACAGGACGGAACAGAGCAATCAATTCGCTTGTCAATACATGACGCATAGAAGGTTGCTGTTCCACCGCCCGAGTTACCAAGACAGATTATTCTCTCTGTTAAGTGTGAGAAGTGCTTCTCCAATACATCAATAAGTCGCATAATATCCCATACTCTTTCGCCTATGGCACATCTGCCCATTAAAAGAGTGGGTAGCGCACGGGAATCATGTATACATATAGGTGAGCCGTTCTCGGCACATCCGCAGGTACCCATATATCTCTGTTCAATACAGATTGCAGCATAGCCCTCCTTAATTGCACGACGGGCAAAATCACGGTCACCGTCTGCTATGATTTCAGGATCCTCCTTAAATTTTGGCTGTCCGATTGAAACGTGCATTCCCGAGGAATGTCCCTGAATACAGATTACAACACCTTTAACGTCACCGTCAGGCAACAGACCAAGACAGGGAACATAATAACCGGGCTCGCTTAAGAATGTGAAATGAATCTGCTTGTGTCCATCCATTTGGATTTCCTCATCAATCTCAAATTCATCATTCTCAACTGAAACCATATTGTCAAGACCTAATAGCTCCCAGAGCTTTTTATAGGCTCTCTCCTGCCACTCCTTAAAATCTTCATTTCCATCATATCTCATTGACGGAGTTGCATTTTCAAATATTTGTTTTATACGATCAACAGAGTTTGTGTTTCTCATATTTTACTCCTTTATGCCTTGAAGCCGTCTACATCATACATACCAAGGTATGCCTTTGTATTCTCTATCATTTCCTTAAACAGTTTCCTTGAATCCTCTACGGGAATTGTAACAAGCGGGTCATTTGCAAAAGCCTCAAATACCATTTCAAGGTCACGGTTCTTAATTCCCTTTGCAACTACCTCCTGCTCACTGCTTATTCTCACAATAAGAGGATAAATCTGTTCAGGAATGGGGCCTGCCATAACGGGCTTTAGCTCGTTTGCACGGAATGTTGCATTTGTTTCAACAACTGCACCCATAGGAAGATTGGGTATCTGCCCCATATTAGGAATATTAACATTGGTAACAAAATCATGAAGTCCTAGAAGGGCACGCATCTGCAATACGCCTTCCTCGCCCGTTTCTGCAAGCTTAAGTTCCTCATCTCCGCTTACAAGCTTACGACTTCTATCAAGACGATTCTGAAGATTTTCCTTTCTCCAGCTTACGGGAGTAAGACCAAAGCCCATCTTCTGTGCCTGCTCAGGGCTTTCAAGGTACCACTTGCCCTCGCAGAACTCCGCCAGATGTCTGTCACCTGCCGCTGCAATTACGCCGTAACGAAGGAACAGGTCCATTTTGATCTGATGTAAGCATACAAAGAATGAATTTAACCAGTTACCAGAGTTCTTGTCATGAAAGCCGTTCTCTATGTACTTCTCACAGAATTTTTTATATACAGGGAATATATCCATATCACGGTACTGTGCTTTATCAATCCACGTAAAATGGTTTACACCAAGAACATTGACCTTAATCTCAGCTCTGTCCTCTTCCTCTAACTCTGTTCCCGCGAACTCATTAAGAGCTTCTACTATAAGCTTCTGTGTTCCAAAAACCTCGTGGCAACATCCGAACGCCTTAATCTTGGGGAATGTGTCATAAAGTGCCTTAACACAAAGTGTCATGGGGTTTGTATAGTTAATAACCCAGGCATCAGGGCAGTTTTTTTCAACTGCCTTTGCAATTTCCTCCATCATAGGAAGTGTTCTCAAAGCTCTTACAATTCCGCCGGGGCCTGATGTATCACCAACTGACTGGTAAATACCGTACTTTTCAGGGGCGTGAACATCTGACTCCATTTCATCAAATGTTCCGGGCAGAATTGAGATTACAACGAAATTGGCATCCTTTAATGCTTCGTCTATTGTCTTAACTGCGTGATAATCCCAATGAGTTTTTGCACCCTCTACATCATTGTATTTATTACCGATTATCTCGTTGTTCTTTGCTGCCTCGAAATCGATGTCATATAAATAAACATCACCTGACATATCCTCGGCTACTACAAGGTCACTCATAAGACCCCATGCCCAACCTCTTGAGCCGCCGCCAATGTATGCAATTTTCACATTTTCTGCTTTATTATTTGCAAACTTCATTTTATTTCCCTCTCTTAAAAGCCAAAGTAGTTTTTAGCGTTATAATAGCAAATATCTGCCGCAATTTTCTTTAACATATCCATATCCATAGGATACTCGCCCTCTTCTGCCCATTTGCCGAGAAGGTTACACATAATTCTTCTGAAATACTCGTGACGGGGATATGAAACAAAGCTTCTTGAGTCTGTCAACATTCCAACAAAACAAGCAATCATACCAAGATTTGAAAGGGCCTTCATCTGCTCCTCCATACCGTCACGGTTATCATTGAACCACCAGCCTGAACCGAACTGAATCTTGCCCTTGATACCGCTGCCCTGGAAATTACCAAGCATTGTACCCAATACGTAATTGTCCTTGGGGTTTAAGCAATAAAGAATCGTTCTGGGAAGTTCATCGTCCTTGTTTAAAAGGTCAAGGAACTTTGACATTTTCTCTGCAACACAAATATCATTGATTGAGTCAAAGCCTGTATCTGCGCCAAGCTTTTCGTACATTCTTGTGTTATTGTTTCTTATAGCACCGATATGAAGCTGTAGTGTCCAGCCGTACTTGTTGTAAAGTCTTGCACAGTGGGCAACGATTGCGGTCTTATATGCCTCTGCCTCATCGTCTGTAATTACTTCACCCTGAAGCTTCTTTTTAAACACTGCCTCGGCATCACCCTCACCGTAGGGAACATAATCAAGACCGTGGTCTGAAAGCTTACAGCCTTTTGAGTTAAAGTACTCTATTCTCTCCTCTAACCATTTAAGCAACTGTCCGTATTCAGTAATTCCCTGTGCCTCAAGGTACGGAAGGAATGTATCCTTTGAAATCTCTACCACCTTGTCAGGACGGAATGTGGGAAGAATTTTTGTTGAAAAACCCTTCATTGCGTCGTGCCATTCCAAGGTATCGGCAGGGTCGTCAGTTGTACAAACAACCTCAACATTTGATTTTCTTATTAATTCCTGTGCACAAAAATCATCCTGTGCAAGCATCTTGTTACACTTATTCCAGATTTCCTCGCAGGTATCCTCTGAAAGCACCTTGTCAATACCGAAATATCTCTTTAACTCAAGCTGTGTCCAGTGGAAAAGGGGGTTGCCGATAAGATAGGGCATAACCTTTGCATATGCCTTGAATTTCTCGTAATCAGGAGCATTACCTGTTATGTACTCCTCATCAATACCAAATGTACGCATCTGACGCCATTTATAGTGGTCACCGCTTAAGAAAAGGTCATATGCGTTTTTGAATCTGTGATTTTCTGCAATCTGTCTGGGCTGAAGATGACAGTGGTAGTCAATTATAGGCAGGTCCTTTACCGCCTTATAAATCTTTTTTGCGGTCTTGTTTTTCAACATAAAATTATCGTTAATTATACTCATAGTGTTACACCGTCCTTAAATATTGAAATTTCCTCATATCCGTTCATTTCGTTCTTTGTCTTTTTACCGCCTGCAACCTCTATTACATAGTCAACAAGCTCATCGGTCACATCATTACCCAAAAGCACCTTGCCCGCGTCAAAGTCTATCCAGTTTGATTTCTTTTCCGCCAAAGCCGTGTTGGTACTTATTTTAACCGTGGGAACACACGACCCAACTGGTGTTCCCCGTCCTGTTGTAAACAGGATAATGTGTGCACCTGCCGCCATAAGATTTGTTACGGCAACAATATCGTTGCCCGGGCCGTTTAACAGTGTCAGACCGTTCTCCGTAACCGTTTCACCGTAATCTATAACGTCAACAACCTTTGATGTTCCGCCCTTTTGTACGCAACCCAAGGATTTTTCCTCAAGGGTTGTAATTCCACCCTCTTTGTTGCCCGGTGACGGATTTTCATATATAACCTGATTATGGCGTCTGAAATAGTCCTTAAAATTATTGATTAAATCAACATTCTTATTAAAGGTTTCCTCGTCCTTGCAACGCTTCATCAGTAAGTGCTCTGCACCGAACATTTCAGGAACTTCTGTCAGTACACAGTTTCCTCCCATTGCAATAAGTCTGTCGGAAAATCTGCCCACAAGGGGGTTTGCAGTTATTCCGCTGAAGCCGTCACTGCCGCCGCATTTAAGCCCTACAACAAGCTTTGATGCAGACACCTTCTCACGCTTGAAGGTCTTTGCATACTCCTGCAGTTCCTTTACTATTCTGACACCTTCTGCAACCTCGTCTGTCACATCCTGCGCATTAAGGAACTTTACACGGTCCTCATCAACATTGCCGAGAACTTTTTTCATTTCACCAATGTTGTTATTTTCACATCCAAGCCCCAGAACAAGAACACCTGCGGCATTGGGATGGTTTATCATTCCTCTTAATATGTACTGGGTGATTTCCTGGTCACCGCCAAGCTGTGAACAACCAAAAGGATGCGGGAAATACTTTGCTCCCGTCGCTTCCGCAATACGGCGTGCACTGTTGTTGATACAACCCACTGTGTTTACTATCCACACATCATTTCTGATACCCACTCTTCCGTCAGGACGGACATAGCCCATAAAGAACTTCTCTTCGCACTTCTCCTCGGGATAGTATTCAGGCTCAAATGTATATTCAATGTTATCGCCAAGGTTAGTCTTAAGATTATGAGAATGAACGTGCTCACCCTTTTTAATGTCACAGGTTGCGTGACCAATGGGTGCACCGTATTTTATTATATTCTCCCCTGCTTTAATGTCACATATTGCATACTTGTGACCGTTATCAAGATTAACCTCAACGTTGTCAAGCTTATTTATTAACATACTTCTTTACCTCGTCTGCAAGATATGAAAGATCCTTATCCCACAATTTTTCGTTAGCAAGAATTTCGTCAACTGTTGCAGTTTTCATAAACTCACAAATGTCCGCCGCATCATCTGTCATATCTGTTCTGTAAAAATCAATAAGCTTTGCAAATGAGAACATTAATCTTTCGGGGTACTTGCCAAAACGCTTGATATATTCCTCAATGGAGGGAAGCACACGCACCTTGAACTTTGATACAGAGTTCAGGGCAATTGATGAAAGATAATGCTTTATGTAGGGGTTTGAGAATCTCTCGATTACACTGTCTGCATATGCCTTAAGCTCATCCTCGGGCAAGTCAAGTGTCGGCATAATCTCCTCATACACACAACCCTTTAAATATGCACACATTGCTTCATCGTCAATACATGACTTAACCGTATCAAGTCCTGACAGTAGTGCGTAAGGTACCATTGATGTGTGGGCACCGTTTAATATGCGAACCTTTCTTGTTCTGTACTTTTCAAGCTCGTCTGTAAGAATTACATTAAGTCCGCACTTATCAAAGGGGATTTCGTCAAACAGTTTGTTATAGCCCTCAATAACCCACAAATGGAAATACTCCGATGCGTTATACATC
>JAZNVD010000162.1:0-3993 GCA_045592645.1 Candidatus Ornithomonoglobus sp.
AAAATGGACAGAAGCAATGTATACAGTCGCAAAAGGATGTATTTTTCTGAACACGAGGATGCAATTATCAAGATTATGGCGGAGGTATACCAGACACGTTCGTCGGGAATGGATTTGTACCGTAAAATGTCTGCAAGTACGTCTTTTGGTTCAGCTGTTATAAGACGAATTCTGCCGCATCTGATAAATATGGATTTCAGGCTCGTATTTGACGGACTTGTGGTAAACAGTGCAAGGATACTCAAAGAGGACCCTGACATTTTAATTGATGTGGAAGCTTTCCAGAAGGATATTGTAATGTCATTATCGGAAAGCGGTTTTGCCATAACACCCAATGGCGAGTGGTTTTTTTATAACGACGTAATATATAATACATCACCAATGTGGCGTGATTACTTTATGCCTATTTACCGTTCCCTTGCAGCATATAACCGCACACAGATAACCTTCCGCGGAGATAATGCGATGCTTTTTGCATCACACGTACTGCCAAAGTTAAGAAACCGTCACGGCGTTGTTATAAACGGAGTTGATGAGGTTGTAGTTGATAAAAAGCCTGAATTCTGTGTTATACTTGATTATGACGGTGATAAAGTTACCGCCATCCCTACGGTAAGCTACGGAACAATGGAATTCCGTCTGCCGGATGAGAAAAACGCACCTGAAGGCAAGATTGTAATTCGTGACAAAAATCAGGAAGCGATGTACCTGTCGCAGTTTGATAAATTTACACTTACAGACGGAGTGTATCAACTGAAGGATAATGACGGTATTTATACATTTATTGTTAACACCTTAAAGACAGTGTCAGCCATTGGCAGAGTTATAATGAGTGACAGGTTTAAAGGCCTTGAAATAAGTGACGATTTACCCCTTAACGTTACCGCACGTTATAAAGATAAAACTGATTATCTTGAAATCGGGTTTGATACGGAGCTTACACCTGATGAGATTTATAATATACTCCGTGCAGTAAAGCTCAAGGCGGAGTATTACCGTACAAATGACGGGAATTTTATAAATCTTCGCAAAAACAAAAAGAGTGATGTTCTTGAGCTGTTAAAGACAGTGGGTGTAACAGAGGAGGATTTACACTCGGGGAGAAAAGCTTTGCCGAAAATTGAGCTTTTAAGGCTTGAGGCGACGGCGGGAATAATCAAAGATGAGAGCATAAAGGAATACATTGATTCTGTCCGTAATATTGCCCCTGCTTTCCCTGAAGATTTAAACGGAACATTAAGAGAGTATCAAAAGGATGCCATAGCGTGGTTTACGCAGCTTAGTGCGTTGGGTATGGGCGGAATACTTGCCGATGATATGGGCCTTGGAAAAACCCTTCAGACCATTGCCTATATTCACGGCATAAAGCCTGAAAAACCGACCCTTATAATTGCACCTGCAACACTCGTTTATAACTGGCAGAACGAGATAGAAAGATTTACTCCTGATGCTAAATATTTAATCATAAGCGGCACAAAGGAAAACCGCGATGAATTACTTAAAAAGGTAAACGATTATGAGTTTATCCTGACATCGTATCCGTTGTTACGCAGGGATATAAATAAATACCGTGACATTGAATTTTCCTATTGTATTATTGATGTAGCACAGTATATTAAAAATCGTAAGACAATGAACGCAGTGTCTGTTAAGAAAATCCGTGCAGACCATAGATTTGCCCTGACAGGTACTCCCGTTGAAAATTCAATTATGGAGCTATGGTCAATATTTGACTTCATTATGCCCGGTTACCTGAAGTCTGCCCGTAAATTCAGTGAGGAGTTTGCACTTATTTCGGACAGTAATGAGGTTGCACAGACCCTGCGTAATATTATTCGTCCCTTTGTATTAAGACGAATGAAAAAGGATGTATTAGACGAGCTTCCCGAGAAGATTGAAATAACAATGCTCTCGGAGTTAAGCCGTGAGCAGAAGGCATTATACAAGACCTATGCAGAAGAGGCAAAAATTGCTGCAGAGGGACTTTTAAACGGCAAAGACAGGATGACAGTTTTAACATATTTACTTCGGTTAAGACAGATTTGCGGACATCCTGCTTTGTTTGCTGACGGAACAGAGGGAAGAAGCGGAAAGCTTGAGCAGTTAATGGAGATTATTGAAGACGCAAGGGCAGGCGGACATCGTATTCTTGTTTTCTCACAGTTCCGGACAATGCTTGATATTATCGGTGAGGAGTTACGAAAAGAGGAGATTAAGTTTTTCTCAATTACGGGTTCAGTACCGTTGGAAGAGAGAGTTTCAATCTGTGAAAGATTCAATAACGGTGAGGGAGAGGTTGTCCTTGTGTCCTTAAAGGCAGGCGGCACAGGTATAAATCTTACGGGTGCTGATACGGTTATTCATTATGACCCGTGGTGGAATCCTGCCGTCACTGACCAGGCAACAGACCGTGTTCACAGAATCGGTCAGAAGCGTGCAGTGTCGGTAATAAAGCTTGCCGCACAGGGTACAATCGAGGAGAAAATTTTAAAACTACAGAATGAAAAACGCCGTCTTGCCGATGATATTATAAAAACAAATTCAAAGACATTAAAGAACTTAACAGACGATGAGATTTTATCCTTATTTGATTTATAGGAGGAATAACCTTGGAGCTGATGGAATGGCTTGATAAGGGCGATAAGCCGCGTAAAAGCATTATAATGAACAAATATCTGCCACATATTATTGTTGGCGGAGTGTGTCTTATAACGCTTATCTGGGGAATACTATATACAGTTATATCAAAAACCGTATATTTCTGGGATGATGCCACCTATTGGGAAATAGGCAGAATGCTGGCTCAAAGACCTTTAAACGGGCAGTTTTTTCTTGATGTATACAATTCAATCATTACTGCAGATTACAATTATCTTTCTGCAGTGCCCGTTGCCTTGTGGATGAAGGTTTTTGGCGGAACGAGGGTTTCTTATATAATTGCAATAACCCTTATGTATTTAATACCCACCGAGATTATGATATATAAGCTGTGTACAAAACTATCTAAAGCACCGTGGGTTGTATATCTTATAACGGTAATTTCAATGCCGTCACTTTTATATCTTACCTTTATCGGTTTTATAGATGTTGGCGGAGTTCTTATTGGAGTGTCGTGTTATTATTTATATTTTACCGACACATTTAAAAAACGCCCGTGGGTAAAATGCGTAATACTGGGAGTGCTTCTTGCAGTAATAATGCTTTTCAGACGTTACTTTGCCTTTTTTGCAGTGTCTTTTATAACGGCATATGCAATTGATGTAATCCTCTTTAAGCGTGCACCGCGTGGATTATTTATAACTCTGGGAGTCGTTGCGGGAGTAATAGGCGTACTATTTTTTCCGTTTGTTATAAACATTCTTTTAAAGGACTACGGAAATCTCTATTCAGGATATAAATACAACATTTTTACTGACCTGAAGCTGATAACCAGATACTATGGTCTGGCATTCTTGCTGATGGTAACAGCTTTTGTGCCATATAATATAAAGCGCAAAAAGGATATAAGATGTTTTTTTCCGTTGTTGCAGATTTTAGTGTGCTTCAGTATGTTTGTAACAACACAGACCCACGGACAGCAACATCTGCTTTTATATGTCCCCGGGCTTGTAACCCTGGTTATACTTGGACTTAATGCAATAAACCGTTTTGGTGTATTTATGGGAGTGTGTGTTATAACTGCAGTTACTTTTATAAGCCCTTTTATACCGAGGAAGCAACCTGATAATATTCAGGAAATAAAAGGTCTTGCAATTATCCCCACATATTCCCAAATGGCAGAGAAGAGGGGAGATATTAATCATATTGCTTCACTTAAGAAAAACCTTGATAAGTTTGTCCCTGAAGGTGAAACCTGCGGAGTACTTGCATCGTCATTTACATTAAATGCAAGTATATTAATAAACGTGGAGCCGTCCCTTAACAGAGTACCCCAAAGGACGGATAGCTATATTGTGGGCTTGCCGGAGGTGGATTCCCGTGACTGGTGGAGGT
>JAZNVD010000163.1:0-2653 GCA_045592645.1 Candidatus Ornithomonoglobus sp.
TGATACAGAGGCAGTAGAAGCTACAGTAAACGCATCAGCAGCTCTTGCTAACTGGCAGCAGCAGCAGGGCGCAGCAGGCTACAGTGCAGAAGTTGACTTCCAGGATATGACAGCAGTAACAGTTGAATTCTAATAGTCATCTTAGAAGTTAGGGGCCGAAAGCTCCAAACCTCTTAAAGATAGGCAGTATTCCTTTATGCGACCTCTCCCAATTAGTCAAGTATTGGTAACGCTGTCTTGCCCCGTCACGAAAGTGGCGGGGCTTTTTTTACTTTATAAAGATAGAAAAACAAATAAAAAGGTTTTTGTGAAAACGAAAACCTTCTTTAATTCCGCATTACGCATTCTAACAGTGCTTTACAACCCCGTACCACATCTCTGTAGGTTACATCAAAATCTCCCGTATACCAAGGGTCAGCAACGTCACCGCCACCACAGAAGTCAAGGAGCTTATACACCTTTTCCTGCGGGTCACTGCCGATTATGCGGAATATATTTCTTATATTCATTGTATCCATTCCGATAATATAATCATAATTTTTATAATCTTTAGCGGTAAGCTGAATTGCCTCTCTTGGACCAAAAGGAATACCGACCTCGCGGAGCTTTCTTTTGGTGCCGTAGTGAACATCGTTTCCAATCTCCTCACGGCTTGTAGCAGATGATGCAATATAAAAGTCAAGTGAACTCTCTTTTACTAAATCCTTCATCACAAATTCTGCCATAGGACTTCTGCATATGTTACCGTGGCAGACGAACATTATTTTTATCATCCTTTTACTCCTTAAATATTTAATATCCATATTATATACCAAAATTTCTTTTTTTTCAATAAAAAGGTTTTCGAAAACCGAAAACCTACATCAATTCCGCACTCCGCATTCCGCACTCCCAACTCGGCAGAAACTGCCGTGCATAATATGTCGAAAACTTTTAGCCATTCGACAACAGAGTTTGACAAATTACAAGCCTCCCGGGTAGTATAATATCCCTTGTAGAAAACAAACTGAAAGGGAAGAGTAATGACAGTATATATAGATATTGTATTTTTAGGAAATTCAATTTCGGCTTTACTGTTATTTTTATCTGTAAGGGTGTTTTACTCTCTTAAGGGGAAATGGTACCGTTTATTCCTTTCAGTGGCTCTCGGCGGATTATACGGCGTTTTAAATGCAGTTTATCCTCTGTATAACCTTATTCACGTAGTTGTTTTATTTTTTATGACACTTATAGCGTGGGGAAGGACGGGAGTTTTATATAACACATTACGTGTGCTGTTTTTAGAGGGAATTACGGTTGTTACCGTAGTTTCGGTGTCAAATCTTTTTGGAATAAATGCAATGGTAAGGGGTTTTGGTATTGCACTTATTGCAAAAGACGGAATAACGGTGTTAATTATGGTAATGGTATATCCCGTTATAATCATAATAAACAGATTAAGACAAAGGCACAAAAGAGTTATGAATTGTGTTTTCTATGTTAATGATATGGAAATAAAATTAAAATTACTGTATGACAGCGGGAATTTGCTGACTCATAAAGATTTTCCCGTAGCAGTAGTGGACTGGAGAAATTTCCCTGATATTAAGTCTTATGAAGATGTACTTCTGACTGCACCTGAAAGGTTAGTGTATCAAACTGTGTCATCAAGCGGAATAATGCCTCTTATAAAGCCAGAAAAAGCTATTTTGGGAGGAATTTGCAGAAATTGTTACATAGGACTTACTGACAGACGTTTTAAAGGATACGCAGGCGTTATAGGAAAAATAGATTGAGGAGGCAAATAAATGCAATTTTTAAAGGGCTTTAAAAAAGGATGGTTGTTTATAAAAGGAAAGACGGTGGATAATGAGGATGTTTTCTATATCTGCGGTGCAGATGTATTGCCTCCGCCCCTTTCAAAAACCGAGGAGGAGAACCTGATTAAAAAACTCCAGAGAGGAGAAGATAATGTCAAGAACGAACTTGCAGAGAGAAACTTACGTCTTGTAGTATATATAGCCAAAAAATTTGAGAACACGGGGATAAATGTAGAGGACCTGATTTCTATCGGCACAATCGGACTTATAAAATCAATCAACACCTTCTGCCCTGAAAAGAACATTAAGCTTGCAACCTATGCATCGCGTTGTATTGAAAATGAAATACTGATGTATTTGCGTAAAAACTCCAACAGACGAAGTGAAATATCAATTGACGAGCCTTTGAATGTCGACTGGGACGGAAATGAGTTGTTATTGTCAGACATACTGGGGACGGAAAATGATATAATATACAAAGGGCTTGAGGATGAGATTGACCGTGAGCTTTTAAGGGATGCACTGGAAACTCTCTCACCGAGAGAAAAAGAGATAATGGTATTAAGATTTGGCCTTGAAAAAACACGTGCAAAGACGCAAAAAGAAGTAGCAGATATGCTTGGAATTTCCCAGTCATACATATCCCGTTTAGAGAAGAGAATTATAAAACGCCTGCATCGGGAAATGGTGAAAATGAGCTGAGGCTCATTTTAATGCGGAGTGCGGAGTGCGGAGTGCGGAATTATGGTTGCTTTTTGCGATAGCAAAAAGCTTCATTAACGCAAACGCAGTTTGCATTTCACGACGGCTGTGCCGTCATTTCACGGTGTAGCCATTTCACGCCGTCAGGCATT
>JAZNVD010000164.1:0-5623 GCA_045592645.1 Candidatus Ornithomonoglobus sp.
CGTCCAGTTCCTGTTTTGTGAACATAATTTCCTTAATGTCCTTATGCATATTCATAGAAAATACCTCTTTCTTTTGTTTTCCATTTTTTTACACGCCATTTTATTCATTTTCAGGGTAAAATAACCTTTGAGGTGATAGAAATAAAACGCGTGGTTCTTACTGTTTTTTGCATTATTTGTCTTAATACAATATCCATATCCGCTTCTGACAATGCAGAATTTATACCGTACATTAATGCCTGCTCCGCTATAAGAGAATATGACGGTAATGCAGAGAACGTACACACTCTTGCAGTGGACGTTATGAACTCCCATCACAAGTTCCGTGAGGTTTCTCTTCTTACCCCAAACTCAACTGCAACAGGAAATCTCAAAATGTGCGATGCAAAATTTATAGATGATATAATGTATAAGACTTTTCGCATTACTACGCCCCGTCCTGCACCTGACAGGCTGATGGACCTGGGGTATTATTACAATAACGGCTATTACTACTATAAAGATAACGGCTTATCCCATTCTGTTAAGATTAATGAAATAATCAGTACCATATCTATGGACGACGGCGGGGTGTATGTGATTTTCGCAGACACAGTAACATCCGACAATTCCTCTCCCCTGACCGAAACCAGTGCCATCGAATTTCACCGTGACGGTTCGGGGCTTTTTGTTTCTGCAATTCATATGGGGCTTGATTTTTCAAACCTCAGCGAACACCTTAAAACACCCGAACCTGCAACGCCATATATTGATTATATCAGGGATATGCTCCCATTTCTTGTTCTTGTTATAACCCTTGCAGTCGCTATTGTAATACTTTGTAAGTTTGTTTTATTTTAAAAGTGTGTCAAGATCACTTTCTATTTTCTTACGGTCCATATTCTTACCGATAAACACAAGCTTAATCATTCTGTCGCCAACTTTATCGTCCCAGTTTTTCATTATAGACGGGTCACGCTTTACAAACTCTTCAAGCTGTTTCTTGGGCGCTGATGCAAACCATCTGCCGTTTTCTGACAGATTTATCTGTCTGCCGGCCTGCTCAAGAACAAAAGACATATCATTGTCTACATCAAGCCAGATTACGCCCTTACAACGAATTACGTTGGTGGGGAAATTATCTGACAACCATGATCTTAATTTATTAAGCTTAAAGGGACGGCGACGGGTATATACGAAGGTTCCGATACCGTACTCCACTGCAGTGCCCTCACCGCAATGACAATGACTGTGGTCATGGTGGTGGCCGTGGCAATGACATTCGTGGTCATGGTCGTGATGTTCATGACAATGGCACTCGTGGTCATGGTCGTGATGCTCGTGACATTGGCACTCGTGGTCATGGTCGTGATGTTCGTGACAGTGGCACTCGTGTTCCTCTTCCTCTTCTTCTTTTTCAAACTCTGCTATCCATCCTGCTGATGCAAATGTCTTATCATAATCAAATTCTTTTGTGTCAAGTACATCTGCCATATCAACTTTAGCATAGTCAGTTTCAATAAGTTTTGCCTTGGGTTGAAGTGCACGCACAACCGCACGCACCTTCTTCAAATCCTCCTCTGAAATTTCACTGACCTTGTTAATTACCACAGTTGAACAGAACTCAATCTGCTCAACAAGCAAATTCTCAACATCGTCTCCGTCAATTTCTCCCATAAGACGTTCACCGCTTGCAAATTCATCACGCAGACGTAATGCGTCAACTACTGTCACTACACCGTCAAGACGTACTACAGGCGGAATTTCACTGTCCTTAATCGTACCGTCCATCATTGCAATGGTCTGCACTATAGGCATGGGCTCGCAAATACCGCTTGCCTCAATAAGGATATAATCAAACTTCTGCATTTTTACAAGGTCTATTATCTGTTCAATCAAGTCTGTCTTAAGAGTGCAACAGATACAACCGTTTGACAAAGCCACAAGGCTACTGTCCTGCTCTGTTACTACTCCGCCCTTTTGAATAAGAGATGCGTCAATGTTGACCTCCCCGATGTCATTTACGATTACCGCTACCCTGTATCCCTCCTGATTTGAAAGAATATGGTTCATAAGCGTAGTTTTTCCTGCACCTAAATAACCTGTAAGTAGTGTAATAGGAATCTGTTTCATTTAACTTTCTGTCCTTTCTTATGCTATTACGCCGTGTTTTTCGTAATTCTTTATGCTCACGGGCTTATTGCACTCATCCACAAATACAACCTTTGGCTTGATTGTTTTTGCTTCAAGTCGATTTACCTGTGCGTATGCCATAATGATGACAATATCGCCTTTGTTAATAAGCTTTGCCGCAGCACCGTTCAAACAAATCATACCTGAACCGCGTTCACCCTCTATGGTGTATGTTTCAAGTCTTGCACCGTTAGTAACATCAACAACCGTTACCTTCTCATATTCTAATATTCCTGCTGCCTCTAAAAGATCAGGGTCTATTGTTATACTTCCTACATAATCAAGGTTTGCCTCAACTACTGTGGCACGGTGAATTTTACTCTTTAGCATAGTAATCGTCATCTGCCATCAACTCCCTCTATTATGAAATTGTCTATTAGACGTGTTTTGCCGATATAAACGGCAATAGCGGTCAGTATCCCACCTGAAATTTTATCCGTAGGTGCTAATGTATTAAGGTCAACCACCTCAACATAATCTATTCTTGCAAGAGGTTCCTTTTCTATCTCTTCCCTTATTACTTTGCGGATAACATCTGCATCTTTTTCGCCGTCTTCTATTAGCTTTCTTGCATTTTTAAGGCTTCTGCTAAGACATAATGCTGCCTGTCTTTCCTCTCCATTAAGATATGTGTTTCTTGAACTTTTTGCAAGTCCGTCATCCTCACGGATAATCGGGCATCCCACTATTTCAATATCAAAGTTCAAATCCTCAACCATCTTACGGATTACCATTAACTGCTGTGCATCCTTTTCACCGAAATATGCACGGTCAGGCGTTACTATGTTAAACAGTTTTGCCACTACCTGACATACGCCGTTAAAGTGTGTCGGGCGTGATGCTCCGCACAGGTGCTTTGTAATATCACTCATTGTTACGCCCGTTAACTGGTTGTTATACATCTCCTCCGGCTCGGGGTTAAAAATAACATCTGCCCCTGCCATCTCACAAAGCTCTGCATCTTTGTTTATATCTCTGGGATAACTTTCAAAATCCTCGTTAGGTCCAAACTGTGTTGGGTTTACAAAGTCTGACACTACAACAAAATCATTTTCAGAAACTGCACGGTCAATAAGGGATTTGTGTCCCTCGTGCAAATATCCCATTGTGGGAACAAGTCCAACTGTCTTACCTGTCTTTTTTGCAGACTTAACAAGAGCACGGACCTCTGCTACAGTCTTTACTATTTTTATCATTTATTATTCCCCCTACCTTTTATTACTTCTGTCATTACATTTTCGTCTATGGCATAGGAGTTCTCTTCTGCAGGAAATACTCCTGATTTTACTTCTCTGTCATAATTTTTCAATGCTTCTATTACAGTATTACCAATATCTGCATATTTCTTAACAAACTTCGGCGAAAAATCACTGTATATTGATAACATATCGTGATATACCAGAACTTGTCCGTCACATCCATCACCTGCACCGATACCAATTGTGGGTACTGATACGATACCTGAAATATACTGGGCAAGTGCCTTTGGAACACATTCCAGTACTATAGCGAATACTCCTGCTTCCTCAAGGGCAAGTGCATCATCAACTAATTTCTGTGCCTCTCTGATTGTTTTTCCCTGTACCTTAAAACCTCCAAAGGCATTTACACTCTGGGGTGTCATACCGATATGACCGCACACAGGGATTGAAGCATTTACGATTGCTCTTACGTGTTCTTTAAATTCAACTCCGCCTTCAAGCTTTACTGCATTTGCTCTGCCCTCTTTTAAAAGTCTGCCTGCATTTACAACTGCATCATATACACTTGCCTGATATGACATAAAAGGCATATCACAAATTACAAGGGCATCTTTAACTCCACGCATAACCGCACTTGAATGGTGAATCATATCCTCCATTGTAACGGATACTGTGTCGGGATAACCCAACATTACATTTCCCAATGAATCACCGACAAGAATTGAATTTATCCCTGCCTGATCCACAAGTTTTGCGGTCGAATAATCATAGGCTGTAACCATTGAGATTTTCTCGCCGCGTACTTTCATTTTTGCAAAATCTGCTACTGTTGTTTTCATAGTGTAATCTGTTCTCCTTCCGTAAAAACAAAACATTTAAGTGTCCATTCCTGATTCAGGTAACAGCACTCCTATTTTAATTATACACTATCGATAATTATATCACACAATATCTTGAAATACAATACTTTTAACGTAAAAAACCGCCGTAAAACGACGGTTTTTAATCTTGAATTTATATGGGGTTAAACTGTATATATATTAATGCCAACTGTTATTCATCAACAGATTCTTCTAAAACCCTATGATATTCGGCAAGAATTGCATCTTCTAATTTAAGGCGCATATCTCTGTTAATGGGATGCGCTATATCCTTAAACTCGCCATCCTGCGTTTTTCTGCTAGGCATAGCCGTAAACAGCTTATCCTGTCCCTCAATAATCTTGATGTCATGCACCACAAAGGAGTCGTCAAAGGTTACAGATACTACTGCTTTCATCTTACTCTCAGCAGAGCTCTCAGTCAGAATTTTCTTAACTCTGATGTCCGTAATCTCCAAGATTTTCACCACCTTCCTATACAAGGTAAAAATTTAAATTCTTGTCGTCTTTCCAGTGATGCCTTTTCCTATATTCATACCATAGTAATCTATGATAAACCTATGTTATCATTTTACAATACTTTTTAATTTTTGTCAAGTATTTTTGTGCAATTATTTGCAAAATAAATTTATTTATTGACTTTTTTTGTAAAGATTATAAAAAATACCAAAAAAAGGTTTAACTTTTTTCTCATTAGGTATATAATAAACATATTATAGAAGGCATTCTATTGAAAGGATATTGTTTTATAAATGTTTGATATAAATAATCTAAAGAAAAATGCTCACATACACTTTATCGGTATAGGTGGCATAAGTATGAGTGGTCTTGCCCACATCGCCCTGGCAGAGGGTTATAAAGTCACAGGCAGTGACAGAAGCCTGTCCAGAATAACTGATAAGCTTGAAGCTGAAGGTGCCCATATATTCTGCGGGCATAATTCCCGGAATATTAACGGTGCTGACCTTGTGGTACATACCGCAGCCGTTAAAGGTGATAATCCCGAAATGGCAGAGGCTTTGGCACAGGGTGTTCAGCTTATAGACCGTGCAGAATTTCTTGGTGCTATAATGAAAAAATTCAGGCACGCAATCGGTGTTGCCGGCACTCACGGCAAAACTACTACCACTTCAATGCTTGCCCACGCTTTAATATATGCCGATACCGACCCTACAATTTCTGTGGGCGGTGAGCTTGATTTAATAGGTGGTAACATTCACTGCGGCAAATCCGATTTGTTTGTAACAGAGGCTTGCGAATATACCAACAGCTTTCTAAAATTCTATCCCACCATTGCATTAATTACCAACATCGAAGAAGACCACCTTGATTTCTTCACAGGAATTGAGATGATACGTGAAAGCTTCCG
>JAZNVD010000165.1:0-3418 GCA_045592645.1 Candidatus Ornithomonoglobus sp.
GTAATTTCTGCCTCAGCGTCAGTAATTAAAATGCAATGTGCCTGTTCACCGCCACGACCTACACGCCCACGCAACTGGTGAAGCTGTGACAATCCAAACCTCTCGGCGTTCTCAATTGCCATTACATTGGCGTTGGGTACGTTTACTCCAACCTCAATAACCGTTGTGGAAACAAGCAAATCAATGTCGCCCTTTGAAAAGCCTGACATAATTTCATCCTTGTCTTTGCCCTTCATTTTGCCGTGAACAAGTCCCACTTTAATCTTTGGATATGCAAGCTTTAACTTTTCTGCCAAGGCTTCAGCATTTTCAAGGTCACTCTTTTCAGTTTCTGCAACAAGGGGGCAAACAACATAGGCCTGCATACCCTTGGAAATATTTTCTGCAATAAAATTATATACCCTTGCTCTTAAATTCTCACCTACGGAATAAGTCTTGACAGGTTTTCTGCCCGGGGGAAGTTCGTCAATAATGGATATATCCAAATCTCCGTAAAGAATAAGTGCCAGCGTTCTCGGGATAGGTGTTGCAGACATAATAAGCATATGAGGGTCCTCGCCCTTTGCCATAAGCTTTGCTCTCTGTTCAACACCGAAACGGTGTTGTTCATCTGCCACAACAAATCCTAAATTTTTAAACTCAACACTTTCTCTTATAAGTGCGTGAGTGCCTATTACAACGTCCGCCTCACCTGTTGCAATTTTTTCCAATACTTCACGCTTTTCCTTTGCCTTTAAAGAACCCGTCAAAAGCACGGTCCTGATTCCGTGACTTTCAAGCATTTGCCTGAAAGACTTTAAATGTTGCTCCGCCAATATTTCTGTCGGTGCCATCATTGCCGCCTGATAGCCGTTTTTAACCGCCATAAAAATTGCCGCCGCCGCAACGGCTGTTTTTCCCGAACCAACATCACCCTGAACAAGTCTGTTCATCTGCTTTCCTGACATACAGTCACGGCAAATCTCATTTATGGTGCGTTTCTGTGCTCCCGTTAATTCATATGGCAAGGTATCCGTCAGCTCACGAATACATTTCACATCTTCAAACACCTTTCCCTGTGTAACCGTGTTCTTTTCCTTGCGTTCATTAAGGGCAAGCTGAAGCACCAGTAACTCCTCAAAAACAAACCTGTTACGGGCTATGTTATAGCTTTCAAAATCTGTGGGGAAATGGATATTTCGCATAGCAAAATTAAGCTCTGCTATCATATACTTTTCGCGTATAAAATCGGGCAGATACTCCTCTAACTTTCCCGCATCAGCAAGTGCCAGCTCCATTGTGTTTCTGACAATCTTCTGGGACAGATTTGCCGTCAGCGGGTATATTGGCACAATCTTTCCCGTGTGCTGCTCGTTTCCTGCTTTCTCATAAACGGGAGTCGTCATCTGCAACCGTCCCTGCTTGTTCCTTGATACAGTACCAAAGAAAACGTACTTCTCACCTGCACGCAGATTGTTTTTCACATATTTATTATTGTACCAAACAATGTTTATCATTCCCGACTCATCAAAAGCAAGCATAGACGTAATAAGCATATTACGTCTTACATACCTGTCCTGTGGGTCCTGATATGCTGTTGCACAAATACAGACGGTTTCACCCTCAACACATTTGGAAATGGGCTTCACCGTTCTTCTGTCCTCGTAATCACGGGGGAAGAAGTAAAGCATATCACTGACTGTTTGTATTCCTTTTTTGGCAAAAAGGGCTGAACGTTTCTCGCCCATGCCCTTAAGGTACTGAATATTTTTATTAAGTCCCATACTCTTTCTCCGTGTTTTTATTTAACACTGTTTATATGAATATTAACCTTTGAAATTTTTATTCCTGTGCCCTCATAAGCATTAAAAACCTTTTCCTCTGCCTCTTTTGAGAGTTCCACGGGGTCTATGCCGTAAAAACACGCAAAATACACATCAATAACTACACCGTCACGGGTATTTTTAACATAAACCCCCGAGGTGTCGCCACGACCGATAATTGCACGTTTTTTTGTCTTGTCCGTCATTTCCGCAAAACCCTTACAGCTTCTTGTAAAGTATGACGCAATCTGCTTTACTGCCGTGTCCGATACAGTTACAATTCCTCTTTCCATATTATTCATCCTCGTTTTTAGTACCTGCAATCTCAAGAGAACGCATAACCTGTTTACGCCTCTCTGCAGCATACTGTGTATAATATCTGTGAGTTACTTCAATATTCTTATGACCCATAAGCTCCGCTACCATTTTTATATCCACGCCGTCTGCTATAAGGTTGCAGGCAAAGGTTCTTCTTAAAGCGTGGGGGTGCATCTTGTCAGGGTCGGTAATGCCTGCAGCAATGCAGTAATTCTTAAGATTTTTTTCCACCGTCTGCGGCAAAATTCTCTTTCCGTTACGGCTTATGAATAACGGATCCGTGTCCTTTGTTTCTTCACTTGAGAGTCTTTCCTCAACATACTTAAGCATTTCATTTTCCACCTGAATAGGCATAAAAATCTCCTGACGGTCACCGCCCTTTCGGGTAATGATAAAGGAGGATGCTTCAAAGTCAACGTCGGAAATATTAAGATTTACAAGCTCCGACACTCGGCAGCCTGTACCAAGATATGCCGTAAAAAGTGCCACATCCCTCTGTTTGCGGTTTAAGTACGACGCCTTATGTCTGCCCTCAAAATAATTCTCCCCGTTATATATAACATCTATAAGTCCCACAACATCTTTTGTGTTAAGGGGACGCTTCATTTTCTGGTGAAGCTTTTTAAAGTCAAGCTTATCGGTTATGTTATGGTCAAGATAATCGTTCTTGTAAAGATACATAAACAGTCCGCGTATACCCGAAAGCTTACGGTTAATGCCATACTCATTATTGGTACGGGTACGCTTTATAACCCTGCCTGAAACGGACACATATTCCGTTTCATACTCACGCAGATATGCTTTAAACCCATTAAGGTCACGCAATGTTACCTCGTTTAACATATCCGTTGTAATATCCTCGGGTGTTATGCCCTTGAACTTAAACTTAATGAGATACTCAAAAAAAGTTTTTATGTCAATACTGTAGCCAATTTGAGTATTTACACTCTCACCGTCATACGCAACCTCGATATAATCAAAAACATAATCGGGCAGCTTGGTAAGGATTTTTGTTAAGTCAACATATTTACTCATCTTTCCCTTTTCCTCATATCCCTGGCACGTTTCATAAGATATGCCCTGTCGTTAAGCTCGGGCTTTATAATTACCTCATCCAAAAGACTTTTCAGGGCATCACCGATTTCCCTGCCCTGATGATAACCGATACTCATAAGGTCACGGCCGTTTATCATAAGATGCGAAACTTTGTAGGGTTGTTTCAGGGATAAAATCTCCTTACGGATACGCATACAACCCTCAATTCTCTTAAGCTTTTCAGGCAAATGTCCCGGGTTTTT
>JAZNVD010000166.1:0-2964 GCA_045592645.1 Candidatus Ornithomonoglobus sp.
CAAGGAATGCGGTGAAATTGTTTCCCATACCATATTCCGTACACCCACAAAAATGGGTAAAGGTATTTTAATTACTCCAACCGTTGACGGAAATCTTCTTACAGGTCCTACCTCCGTTGACACCACTGATAAGAATAACACTGCAACCGCAGCTGACGGTTTTGATAAAATCATAAAAGAGGCAAAGGAAAATGTACCCTCTGTCCCCTTTAATAAAACCATTACATCCTTCTGCGGTTTGCGTGCCGTTGGAAACACGGGTGATTTTATTATAAATTCACCTGTGGAGAATTTTATAAACGTTGCAGGCATTGAATCTCCCGGTCTGTCTGCCTCACCTGCTATCGCAGAATATGTTGAGGATATGCTTAAAGATATGGGGCTTTCTATGGAAAGAAAGAAAACATATATTAAAAAGCGGAAGCCTATACATTATTTCCGTGAAGCAACGGTTGATGAAAAGAATGAAATAATAAAAGAAAACAAAAGCTTCGGCAAAATAATCTGCCGTTGCGAGGGTATTTCGGAGGGAGAAATCCTTGAGGCTATCCGTACCAACCCACCTGCCCGTGACCTTGACGGGGTAAAACGCCGTTGCCGTGCACAGATGGGCAGATGTCAGGGTGGTTTCTGCAGTCCGTATATTGTGGAGCTTATTGCAAATGAAATGAACATTCCTTATGAGAATGTTACAAAATCAGGTAACGGTTCATTTATAAACTTCGGCAGAACAAAGGAGGAAATCTAATTATGACAGATTTGGTAATTATAGGCGGAGGTCCTGCAGGAATGAGTGCAGCAATTGCCGCATATGAGAACGGCATCCGCGATATTCTTATCCTTGAACGTGACGAAGCCCTTGGCGGAATATTGCAACAGTGCATACATAACGGCTTTGGTTTGCACAAATTCGGCGAAGAGCTTACAGGTCCCGAGTATGCCTGGAGATATGAAGAAAAAGTCCGTGAGTACAATATCCCCTTTAAAACGGGCACAATGGTCCTTGATATTACCCCCGATAAAATCATTACTGCTACTAATGAAAATGAAGGGATATTTACCATTGAAGCAAAGGCAATTATTCTTGCTATGGGTTGCCGCGAAAGGTCAAAAGGAGCACTTAACATTGCAGGCACTCGTCCTGCAGGTATTTTCAGTGCAGGAACGGCACAGAAATATGTTAATATGAAGGGTTATATGCCGGGTAAAAATGTAGTTATTTTAGGTTCAGGAGATATTGGTCTTATTATGGCACGGAGAATGACCCTTGAGGGAGCTTCTGTTAAAGCAGTGTGTGAGCTTATGCCCTATTCAGGCGGTCTTGCAAGAAATATTGAGCAGTGTCTTAATGACTTTAATATTACCCTGCGGTTAAGCCACACAGTTGTGGAAATCCACGGAAAGGAACGGCTTACAGGCGTAACCATTGCAAAGGTTGACTCCAACCGCCGACCCATTCCCGAAACTTATGAATATATTGAGTGTGATACTCTCCTTCTTTCTGTAGGGCTTATCCCCGAAAATGAGCTTTCCAAGTCTGCAGAGGTTACATTAAGCAACATAACCAACGGTGCAGTAGTTGACCAGAACAGACAATCCACCACAGAGGGTATCTTTGCCTGCGGAAACGTTCTTCACGTTCACGACCTTGTAGACTTCGTGTCAGAGGAATCAGAAATTGCAGGCAAAAGTGCTGCACAATATATAAATGGTAAGCTTGAAAATAATACAGACATAAAAATTTCCACGGATGGGAAAATACGCTACACTGTTCCACAAAGAATTACTGCAGAGGATGATGTAACTGTCTTTTTCAGGGTTTCGGATGTGTACAGAAATGTTGCCGTTACTGTGTACAAGGACGGGGATAAAATCCTGTCCCGTAAAAAAATCAAAGTAGCACCCGGTGAAATGGAAACAGTAAAGCTTACAAAAGACCACATAACGGGTGCAAAAGAACTTACTTTCACCCTTGAGGAGGTATGAATATGAAAAGAAATCTCACTTGTATTGTCTGCCCTATGGGTTGCTCTCTTGAGGCAGAAATGGAAAATGGCAAGGTTATAAAGGTGTGCGGTAACACCTGCCCCCGTGGTGAAAAATACGCTGTTTCAGAGTGTACCAATCCTATGCGTACTGTAACCTCCACGGTACGTTGCAGTGACGGACAGATTATTTCGGTTAAAACTGACAGACCTATTCCTAAAGACAAGGTTTTTGAATGTATGAAAATTATCAACAATGCCAAACCGGACTTGCCAATAAAAGTAGGTTGTGCTATAATAAAAGATATATTCGAGTGCAATATTATTGCAACCCAAAACAGTAGGTGAAATGTATGCTGAAATCACATAAGTCAGCGGTTATTGCCGCAGTAAGAAACGAGGCAGAGTTTGCCCTTGCAATTAATTCGCAAACTGAAATTATATTTGACTTAAACCCCGATCTTTTAACCCTTGAAAGCACGGTTTTGCGTGCACATGAAAAAGGTAAAAAGCTTTTCATACACCTTGATCTGGCAAACGGTATCGGTAAAGATAAAAGCGGAATAACCTTTGTTGCAAGGACGGGTGTTGACGGAATTATAAGCACCAGAGTAAATATAATAAAGCTGGCACGGGAGGCAGGGCTTTTCACTGTTCAGCGCTTCTTTATTGTGGACTCTCACTCTGCCGATACAACTATTGAAAGTCTTAAATCGTCAAAGGCGGATATGATAGAGATTATGCCTGGCGTTGGAAAAGCTGTCAGCATACTGAAAAACCGTGTTGATGTTCCCATTATTGCAGGCGGTCTTATCAGTACCCCCGAAGATGTCAATGACGCAATTTCTGCAGGGGCAATGGCAATCTCAACAGGAAATACAGATTTATGGAATTAAAGGGATGTAAAAATGAGTGAATTGAAAAACAAAAGACTGTTTCTTCTTGATATGGACGGAACAATTTATCTTGATAATGACCT
>JAZNVD010000167.1:0-1737 GCA_045592645.1 Candidatus Ornithomonoglobus sp.
AAACAATGAACTGAACATTGAGCTTGGTACACGTCATCGTGCGGCTATTGGTATTACAGAAACTTCTGATGCGGTTTCCCTTGTTGTATCTGAAGAAACGGGCAAAATTTCTCTTGCACTTGACGGTACGCTTACAAGAAATCTTACTGTTGAATCTTTGGAAAAAGCTTTGAAAAAAATCTTTTCTCCCGAACCCAATACACTTAACGGCAAAAAGTTTAAAATATGGAAGGGGTTGAAAAAATAATGAAAAAGCTTATGGAAAATGATATATTTTTGCGCGTAATTTCAATTTTTATTGCTCTTTTATGCTGGGTTTACATTGTTTTTATAACCAATCCCGATATTGAGGTTAAAATTACAGGTGTACCTGTTACACTTGCAGACCATCAGACGATTAAAAACGAAGGCTATGTTGTTTCAAATGACATTAATATGACTGTGGATATTAAGGTTAAGGGTACAAGACAAAGACTTGCAACGCTGGACCGTGAAAGTATTATTGCGTATGTTGACCTTTCTGATTGCGTAGGTAAAAAGACATACGAACTTCCTATTAACGTAAAGCTTCCTTACGAGGATTTAAAGCTTGTAAACAAAAGCATACAAAAGGTTTCTGTTTCTGTAGATAACTACATTACAAGAGAATTTCCTGTTGACTATGCGTATAAAGGTGAACTTAAGAACAAAAATTATTTTATAAAGGAAACAAAGCTGTTGGCTTGAAAGGTCAGCGTTTCAGGGCCTGAATCTATTATAAAAACAGTTGAAAAATCTACGGTTATTATTGATATTTCAGGAGCATCTGATGACATATCTGGCTTTGCTCCGGTGGAGTTTTTCAATAGCAACAATGATGTTGTTGTTTCTAAAAATATCGATGTTAAAACAAAGGATATTTCCTACAAATGTGTTGTATACCAAAAAAAGAATGTAGATGTTATACCTGTTGTTAAAAACGGAGATGATATGGGATACAAGTGCACAATTACCGACCACCCGAAGGTTACTCTTGAAGGGCCATCTTCGGATATGGATGCAATAAAGACAGTTTCAACAGAACCTTTTTATGTTAATGATGATGCTTTGCCCGAAACATATACAGCAAAGCTGATTATCCCTGAAAAGGCAATAGTTGAAGAAGAAATAAATTCTGTTACTGTGTTGGTGGAAAAAGATGATGATAACAGTTAACAACATTACAGTTCCTCTTGATATGTCCGAAGAGGAACTGCTTTTACGTGCAATTAAAAAAAGCGGACTTTCAAAAAAACAGATTACTGGCTACCGTATTGAACGTCGCTCGGTAGACGCAAGGCGCAAAAATGTACAATTTAATTACAGTATAACACTTTTTACAGGTGATGAAACAAAAGAGGAAAAATCTCTTACTTTCGGAAGTAAAAAGCTTGAAGTACCGCCTGTTGTTGTGGGTACGGGACCTGCAGGTCTTTTTGCAGCATACGAGCTTGCAAAGGCAGGCTACTGCCCTGTGGTGTATGAAAGGGGTGGTTCGGTTGATGAACGTGTAAAGGCAATTGACTTGCTTAACACCTCTGCTGTTTTAGATACCCGAACCAATATTCAGTTTGGTGAGGGCGGCGCAGGTACTTTTTCCGACGGCAAGCTTACAACACGCATCAACAGTCCATTGTGCCGTTATGTGCTTGAAACCTTCAATAACTTTGGTGCACCGGATGATATACTGTATGAGGGAAAGCCTCATATTGGTACAGA
>JAZNVD010000168.1:0-4231 GCA_045592645.1 Candidatus Ornithomonoglobus sp.
GTAAAAGCTTCATTTTTGCAATCAGATTTCGTTTGCTTTGATGTGTTGGCATAAATGAACGGGGCCATGTGGGTGTGTATTTCACAAATGGTCTTGAAAACTCTGTGTGAGATTCGTTCGCATATCCTATGGCATGAGCCATTCCCGAATCCGGCACGCACGCCACAACATCAGGCTTGGGCATACCATTTTCTACATCACGTTTTGCAAGACACTTGCCACAATTGTTACGCATTTTTTCAACACTTATACCCTCATATACCGCCGCAGGATATCCATAATACACCCACAGGAACGTACATATCTTCATATCCTCATTGGGTGATACAAGCGTTCTTGTGCCAAGCTCGTCCATAATAATTATCTCACCTGCTTCAAGCTCTTTGTGGTGAGTATAACCAAGATTCAGATATGCATAGCTTTCAAAGGTTGCACAGTATCCTGTATCACTCTTTCCGATACACACAGGTGTTCTTCCCATTTTGTCTCGAGCTGCATAGATTCCCTTGGGAGTCATTACCAGCATACTCATAGACCCATCAATAATATCCTGGGCGTATTTAATACCTTCAATAATGTTTTCCTTCTGGTTAATAATTGCCGCAACAAGTTCAGTCTGGTTTATTTCACCGTTCTGCATCTGGAAGAAATGAACCTTCTGCTCAAGAATTTTATCAACGATTTCATCTGCATTATTAATCTTACCTACGGTTGTAATCGCAAATGCACCGTGATGTGATCTTACAAGTATCGGTTGAGCTTCATAATCGGATATACAACCTATACCGTAATTACCCTTCATTGTATTGGAATCTTTTGCAAACTTTGTTCTGAACTGTGTGTTTTCAATACTGTGAATCGACTTGTCAAATCCATCCTCCTCACTGTACACCGCCATACCTGCACGACGGGTACCTAAATGAGAATGGTAATCTATTCCATAGAATAAATCAAATACACAATCTTCTTTTGATGTTACTCCAAAAAATCCGCCCATTGTATCACCTCTTGGTTATAAATTTAATTATGTTTAATTCTTCTCTTGATATATTCCTCAATTGCATCAACCGTTTCAGCTATTCCAAGACGGCTTGAATTGATTGATAAATCATAAAGTCTTGAATCACCCCAATGCAAATCGCAATGGTAGTTGTGATATGACTTTCTTTTCTTGTCCATTGCTTTAATCTGTGCCTTTGCTTCCTTTTCGGATAACTTAAGCACTGACATTACTCTCTTGAGCTTCACATCATAGTCACCAAGAACAAACACTGACACCAATGCAGGATGTCCCTTCAGCACCGTTTCGGCACATCTTCCGACAATTACAAAAGACTCGCCCTCCTGTGCCTTCTCGCGAATATAATCAAACTGCATCTGCGCTATCATATCTTCAGGAGAATTATTGTATCCTCTTACAGTTCTTGATAAAATTTTCAACTTGGGAGTTTCGTCATATTTGGAAATAGATTCAAGGTTGCCACCGTGCTTTTCAGCGATATGCAACAGCAAACTGTTGTCATACAGCTTTAAATTAAATCTCTTCGCCAGCTCCTCGGCAATTTCGTGACCGCCTGAAGCGTATTCACGGCCTATGGAGATTATTAACTGATTATCCATTATAATTCCCCTTTCTTTTAAATATATCTTATGTATATGCAAAGCATTGATATTGCAATCACAATAAATGTTGCAGGTGCCACGGTCTTACAATATTCTCCCCAACCAACGGGATGACCTGATTTTGCCGCTACTGCAGTACCGACAACGTTGGCACTTGCACCTATGGGAGTTGCACTACCGCCCACATCTGCACCCACAGCCAGGGTCCACGCCAGAACATCTATGTTTACACCCATTGTTGCACTTAGACTCTTTATGACAGGTATCATTGTAGCCGCAAAGGGTATGTTGTCAACAAACGCACTGGCAATGGCTGATACCCACAAAATAATAGCCACCATAACATACATATTTCCGCCACTCATTTTGCCGATGAAATCTGCAATAATTACAAGAACACCCGTTTCTTCAAGTCCGCCTATTACCATAAATAAGCCTGTAAAGAATATCAGTGTCTTATAATCTACTTTCTTAAGAATCGTCTTAATATGTTTAGGTGCGGTTATAAGAGTAAGGATTGATATAAACACACCAATGGTTGCTACCGACAAGTGAGTTTCCGAATGAGTTACAAGCAGTACTATAGCAATCAAAAATATTACTGCACTCATTATAAAACCAGGCATATCGGTTATTGCTTCCCTCGGTACAGGTTTTTTCTCAGGGATACTTCCAGCCTTCTGCAGGTCTTTACGAAACACGAAATAGAAATATATAACCGTAAATACCAGTGATATTCCTGCTATCACGCCTGTGTTGGATATAAAATCGGAAAATGAGTATCCCAATGACGTGCCGATTATGATGTTGGGGGGATCACCGCACATTGTGGCACTTCCGCCAAGGTTTGCACAGAAAATCTCCGCAAGAATCATTGGTAAGGGATTGAATTTAAGTAATTTTGCAAGCTCAACCGTTACAGCTGCCAGAAACAGTATAACGGTAATAGAATCGATAAACATTGCAAGGATTGCTGATATTATCATAAAAACAACAAATATCGGGATCGTTCTGTATCCCACTGCATTTGCAAGCTTCAGGCACAACCAGCGGAAAAATCCCACTCTTGCCATACCTTCTACCATTATCATCATACCTGCTATAAAAATAATGGTCTCCCAGTTAATTCCCGAAGCTTCACTTCCTGCACCTGCAGAATACCAGAACCCTAATTCAAATATCGAATTAAGATTAAGAGTGTTTATTATGGCATCACCATCACTCATTATGACGCCAAAAACCAAAAGCAGTGTTAATATTCCGCAAGCAAGTGTTACATGATGTCTTTCAATTTTATCCACTATAATCAGGATAAACATTGCGACAAAAATTACAACAGCCGCAATTTGTGCTATTGCCATTTTTATCATCTCCTATTCTGAAATTGTCTTTATTTAAATGTCAGCGGTCAGCATTCCGCAATAATCACTGAACGTTGTTGAAAATACATAGTTAAGAACAAGCACCTCTGCGGCATTATACCGTTCCACCTCTTCAGCTATACTTCCGCCGAAAGAACGCGGATCAAGGACAACTACCTTGTTATAGCTTGCAATAAGCCACGGCAGGAACGCATTGGCATAGGAGTCCTTTATAACCACAATACTCTTACCCTCGGGATTGGAGTTGTTTGTTATCTCCATAAGAGGGTTGTCACCACCAAAGAATAACAGATAGTTGTTCATATCTGTACGGAACACAGGTGCTCCTATACCGTACTCTGTTACGTTATCCTCTGCACGCATTCTGATTTCAATATCATTATTTTCAGTAATGTCGTAGTAGAATATTGTGTCCTCCTTCGGATTTGTCAGCTGTGATTTTGCCTTAAGGTACAGTGAACCATAGAAAGTTCCGTTCTCTTTACGGGTAAAATCTTCCTTGTTAACAGACGAACCACCACTCATATTCATAAAAGCTTTATATGCAGAATACGCACCCTCCATCGTCCAATGGTGGTCTGTCATAAAATACATATAATCTGAATTATCTCTTTCAATCTCGCTGTACGCATCCACCGGAAATACTCCCTGAAGCTTTGAATTCACAAACTCGATTGCCTCCTTTTGTGAGTCCTGTGCGTTTCTGTAGGACGGTGCACAGAATTCCAGCGCCGTAGGAATAAGCATAGAATACATCTTTACATCTTCCGGAAGCGAACTGCGGATGTCATTAAGGGCAGAAGCATAGCTTGTTTGTGCGTCTGTGTTCTTTTTGAACATTTCCATAATATAGTCGTCATAAAGCACAAGACGGCCCTCGTTTGCCTCACCTGTACCAATATCCGATGTCGTTTGTATGATTCTGCCTACACCCTCAGGAGTATAACCAAGATACAAACGGATTTTATCCGACAATGACATAAGTCTGCCGCGATATGCAATATTGTCGTTTACATACTCGTCAAGTTCTGCCATATATGTGCCGTTCCATAAAGCACTAAGGCTCAATTGGGGCATTGTCTTCACTTCTCTGTTTTCTGCAGTGATACTCTCAACGTCTGCAGGTGCAAGGAGTAACACAACCGAGCCTGCCATAAGCAATATGAATATAATGCTTATTAAATACTTTCGCATAATGTCCTCCTTTTAAAATCTGAAATACAAGA
>JAZNVD010000169.1:0-4278 GCA_045592645.1 Candidatus Ornithomonoglobus sp.
GGGAAAGAACAATGAAAGTTTTAGTTATAAATGCAGGTAGTTCATCACTTAAGTATCAGCTTATAGATATGGATAACCGTGAGGTTCTTGCAAAGGGTTTGTGTGAAAGAATTGGTATCGAAGGCTCAAATCTTCAGCATACATGTGTTTTGAAGGGTCTTGACAAGGTTAAACTTGAGAAGCCTATGAAGGACCACGGCGATGCCATTCAGATGGTAATTGACGCGTTGGTAAACGACGAGTACGGTGTAATTGCGTCAATGAGTGAAATTGGTGCAGTAGGACACAGAGTTGTTCATGGGGCTGAGGAGTTTACAGGTTCAACATTGGTTACAGAGGCGGTTATGAAGGCACTTGAAAAGTGTACACCTCTGGCACCCTTGCATAATCCTCCTAATATTATTGGTATTGAGGCTTGTAAGAAAATTATGCCCGACACTCCCCAGGTTGCAGTGTTTGATACTGCATTCCACCAGACAATGCCCAAGAAAGCGTTTATGTACGCACTTCCTTATGAATACTACGAGAATGACAGAATAAGAAAGTACGGCTTCCACGGAACAAGTCATAAGTATGTTTCGCAGCAGGCGGCAGAGTTCCTTGGCAAGGACGCAAAGGACCTGAAGATTGTAACATGTCACCTTGGCAATGGTTCATCAATAAGTGCGGTTGACGGTGGTAAGTGTATTGATACATCAATGGGCTTCACACCCCTTGACGGTGTTCCCATGGGTACAAGAACAGGTGCTATGGACCCTGCAGTTATGACATTCCTTATGAATAAGGGTATGACGGCAAAAGAAATAGATAATCTTGTAAACAAAGAGAGTGGTGTTGCAGGTATATCAGGTGTTTCGTCAGACTTCCGTGACCTGACAGCTGCGGCAGATGCAGGTAATGAAAAGGCTGCACTTGCTCTTGATATGTTTGCTTATCAGGTTAAGAAGTACATAGGCTCATATGCGGCGGCTATGGGCGGTCTTGACGCAGTTGTATTTACTGCAGGTGTAGGTGAGAATGATGCACGTACACGCAAGATGATTGTGGATGGTCTTGAGTTTATGGGCGTTAAGATTTGCGACGCAAAGAACGAAACACGCGGAACTGTTGATGTTTCAGCGGATGATGCAACAGTTAAGACTCTGGTTATTCCCACTGATGAGGAAATGATGATTGCAATAGATACAAAGAAGATTGCAGAAGGTTAATTAAAAAGCGTTTGGCATAGCCAAACGCTTTTTATATGTGTGTCATAAGATCATCACCAAAGACTTTTAATTCGTCTGCATTTTTTGCTCCCGTATATTTGTCAAGTAGTTGTTGTTGAACATTAGCAGGGAGGGTATCGAAATAAGCCTTTGATTTAGGGTCTGATTCAAGTAGTTCTGATGTTGAATTAAATTCCATATATATCACCTCAATAAAATAAATGCACCGTATAGGTGCATTTATTTTGTGTAGGTTGTTTGATTTTATACGTTTAATTCACTGTAAAGCTTCATAAGTGCTTCCATATAGTAATAATCACCCCAGATTAGAGCTTCATTAACACCTAGGTTTGCGGGCTTTGAATAAACGCCCTCGCGAAGGACTGCGTTACTTTCTATATCCTTTGTGGTGTAATTTTCTGACAATGAACGGATAATTGTGTTTGCGGCTGCTTTATATGTATTTTTGTATTCATTATTATACACATCAGCTGCACGAAGTAATCCGCTTGCAGCTATCGCAGCTGCGGATGTATCTCTCGGCTCGTTTCCGCCCATAAATGACAAATCCCAGTAACATACATTATCTTCGGGAAGATGATTCAGGAAGTAGTTTGTAATCTTTGTTCCTTCATCCATAAGCAATTGATCATCTGTGTGGTCATAGCTTATTGCAAAGCCGTAAATGCCCCATGCCTGACCTCTTGCCCATGCGGAGGTGTCAGCAACACCTTGTGCAGTTACACCGTGTGAGGGATTGCCTGTTTTTGGGTTTATGTAGAAGGTGTGGTATGTAGATGCGTCATTTCTTACTATAACCATAGCAGTTGTTTTAGCGTGTTCATATGCCGCGTTATAATACTTTTCGTCGCCTGTCTGGTCGTATGCCCAGTAAAGGAGTTCAAGGTTCATCATACAGTCAATAATAAGTCTGCGCTCTGCTTTCTTTCCATACTTACCCCATGCCTGAATATACTTACCTTCTTCGTTGTATCGTGTAAGTAGCTTGTCTGCAGCTTTGAGGGCTGTTTCTTTTAGAGATTCGTCCTTTGTTAATTCGTAACCTTTTACGCAGGAAAGATAATAAAGAAAGCCGATGTCGTGATGTTCAAGATTAACGTTATTTTCAAGTCTTTCTCTGAATGACTCGCATTGCTTCATTGCAACATCAAGATATTTTTCATCACCTGTGTATTCATATGCGAGCCATATCATGCCTGTCCAGAAACTGGTGGTCCAGTCTTTGTTTTCACTCTGGCCATACATATAGTTTGTGCTGTTGGGAGATGGGAACGTATCTGTAAAATCAGCAAGATTTGAATTGATTTTCTCAATTACAAAATCGCAGGCATTTTTTAATTCATCATTGGTAAGGGGTGCTGAATTATTGAATTCATCTATTTTCTCAATGCCCGGATCAATGGTTTGGGATACGTAATTCTCGCGATCTGTTGGGTTGTCCTCGAAAACAATGTTATCGGAAGATGAACAACCGCAAAGAACAAAAGATGACAACAGAATTGCTGCTATTACTCTGCAAAATTTCAACATAAATTTTACCTCCTTGGTTTATATTTAAATTATACTATAATAGAAGAAATATTTCAATAAAAATTTAATAAAAAGAGACCATGTTACAGAAAAATGGTCTCTTTGATCGTTATGCGCGGATAAGTAAACCGTTTAAAAGGTCTTCTTTTGCAATTTCCTTAATTTTATAGTGAAGCTTTTTACCTGTTGCGTTAACAGGAACTTCTGATATAAATCTGTAATATCTGGGACGTTTGTAGTTTGCAATCATATTACTGTTCTTGCAGAAATCCTCAAGCTCTGCAACGGTAAGAGAATCATCATTTTTAACAATATATGCAGTAACAAGCTCGCCTCGAACCTTATCAGGAACAGCAGTTACAATACAGTCTTTTACTTTCTGATGAGTGTTTAGAACTTCCTCAATCTGTGCAGGATGAATATTCTCTCCGCCTGAAATAATCATATCGTCTTTTCTGCCGACAACTGATACGAAATGTCCCTTATCCCATGTACCAAGGTCATTCGTGTAAATAAAACCGTTGGAGAACTTTTTGTCTGTCTCTGCTTCGTTATTGTAATAGAAATATGAAGACTTGGCGTGCGATTTAATAATAATCTCACCAACCTCATTGCCGTCCTTGGCAACAAGGTCGTCAGGGTCAGCCTTTCGATCATCATACACCTTAACGACACGGACATCATCGTCTGCACATGAGCTACCTGCAGTACCTGCCATTGCGGGAAGGTCTGACGGGCGAAGGAAAGTATTCCAGAAGGTTTCTGTTGTTCCGTAGCCGTTAAATATATTGGGTGTAAGCACCTTCTGATACTGGATACAAGCTGCACGTTCAAGGGGTGCGCCCATTGTAACTATACCGCGAAGTGTACTTAAATCAAAACCATTTTTCTCCTGTTCTAAAGTAAGAACTGCAAGAACGTTGGGAACGCCTATAAGGAATGTCAGCTTATAATTCTCTACATACTTAAGAGAGGTAACGGCGTCAAACTTACGAAGAATTACAACGCAACCTCCCGCATACAGAGTAGGGGTTATACCGCCTGAATGAAGACCGCCTCTGTGGAACCACGGTGTAGTATTCATTGTTTTATCCTCTGACGACAGAGGGAAGTGAATCATAACATCGTGCGCACTCAACACCTCGTTTATGCTTGTAAGACACGCACCCTTGGGGTTGCCTGTTGTTCCTGATGTATAAAGTCTTGAGGTTTCATCGTAAATTGATAAATTCCAATCAAGTTCAGGTTCGTTTTCTGATGAGTATTTGACAAAATCTGTAAAGGTTATGGCATTTGAAAGAGGAGCGATGTCTGCATTTTCAACCATAATAACAGTTTTGGGTTTATGTTTTGAAATTGATAATGCCTCGGCTACACTCTTTGAGTTACTTGCTTCATAAATAAAAACTTCGGGAGTGCTGTCATCAATTGTCTGTGCAAGCTCACCTGATGAAAGACGGAAACTGATAGGGCAAGCAACAGTACCTGTCTTGTGGCAGGCAACATATGAAAAAACAAA
>JAZNVD010000170.1:0-1903 GCA_045592645.1 Candidatus Ornithomonoglobus sp.
TATTCCCGATAAAAGCAGAAAAGAAATAACACAATATGTAGTCAGTCTTTGCACAAAGCTGATTACAGAAAATAATGTTGATACATTTATTGCAGGTGGTGCTTTGGGGTTTGATACCCTTGCTGCCACGGAAATCTTAAAATTAAAGAAAATATATCCACATCTGCAACTGCATCTGTATATTCCATGTATTGACCAGTCAGCCAAATGGAAAGACAGGGATATTGAAATTTACAACAAAATCAAAGAACTTGCTGATGAAGTAAAATATATTTCACCTATGCCCTATTCATCAGGTTGTATGCAACAACGTAACCGTGCAATGGTTAATGATGCTTTTTACGGAATTGCCTATTGTACCAATACAAAAAGCGGTACATATAGCACTGTAAGATACGCCAAGGATAAGGGCAGAAATGTTTTGATTATAGAATAAAAAGAGAGTTCAGTCTGAACTCTCTTTTTTTATTAATATTAAACTGGGTAAACTTTATTTTCTCTATCTACAAGAGTATTGTCTACTTTATCAAGATTAGCCTCGCGGTACTTAAAGTACTTAACGGCTACCTGATCAAACAAAGCATAAGATAGAACATCCTCGGGCTGTCTTATCCACTCGGCACAAGCCTTCTTCATGTTCTCAAGCTCGGGCTTTAACTTATCAGCAGGACGACAAGTAATTCTCTCTTCGTCACCGATAATCTTCTTAACAAGCTCGGGATCAATCTCACCAGGACACTTACCGTATTCGCCACGGACAACTGCCTTTGTTTCCTTTGATACCATCTTGTATCTCTCACCCATAAGGACGTTCAATACTGCCTGTGTACCAACAATCTGTGATGAAGGTGTTACAAGGGGCGGATAGCCAAGGTCTGCACGCACTCTCGGAACTTCCTCAAGCACTGCATCAAACTCATTCTCTCTGCCCTGCTCCTTAAGCTGTGAAACAAGGTTCGAGAGCATACCACCGGGTACCTGATACTTAAGTGTATTAACATCAACGCCCATTACCTTGGGGTTCATTAAGCCACTTTCAATATACTTCTCACGCAGGGGCTTGAAGTAGTTTGAAGCCTCAATAAGCTTATCCATATCAAGACCTGTATCATAAGGTGTACCCTGAAGTGCAGCAACAAGAGGCTCTGTTGGGGGCTGTGATGTACCCATAGCAAGGGGTGACATAGCACAGTCAACAACGTCAATACCTGCCTCAATTGCCTTAAGGTATACCATTGAACCCTCACCTGATGTATAGTGAGTGTGAAGCTGAATAGGAATATTAACTGCTTCCTTCATCTTTGATACAAGGTCGTATGTTGTGTAGGGCTTAAGAAGTCCTGCCATATCTTTAATACAGATTGAGTCTGCACCCATTCCCTCAAGCTGCTTTGCAAGCTCTACAAACTTCTCGTTTGTGTGGAACTCTGATGTTGTATAACATACTGTCGCCTGAACGTGGCCTCTGCCCTCTTTCTGGCAGTATTCCTTTGTTGCATTGATTGCACACTCAAGGTTACGAACATCATTAAGTGCATCAAAAATTCTTAAAATGTCGATACCGTTTGCAATTGATGCCTGCACGAAATACTCAACAATATCATCTGCATAATGACGGTATCCCAAAATGTTCTGGCCTCTGAACAACATCTGCAAAGGTGTGTTCTTTGCCTTATCTTTAATTTTACGAAGTCTCTCCCAAGGATCCTCATTCAAAAATCTCAAGCATGAATCAAATGTTGCACCGCCCCATGCTTCTAATGAATGATAGCCTACTTTATCCATTTTTTCTACAATAGGAAGCATTTCATCAGTTGTCATTCTTGTTGCAATAAGCGATTGATGAGCGTCCCTTAGGATTGTTTCTGTAATTTTAACGCCTTTATTAGCCATAATTTTTAAC
>JAZNVD010000171.1:0-2728 GCA_045592645.1 Candidatus Ornithomonoglobus sp.
AAAGAAACCGGTAACGCACTTGCCGCAGAGTATATCGGTATTCCTGCAGTTGTTGTAGGTGCCGAGACCTTTATTCCTCAGATTGAGTCAACCGGTTATAACCGCGGTGTTCCTGTTGTGAGAACTGCCGCATATCCCGGTGCATTTGCCAATGACGAAACTGCTGTTCAGCAGCAGAAGGCAAGAGACATCCTGTACGATCAGGTTGTAACAGGACTTACTACTCAGATTACACAGGAAGAAATCGACAGAATTGCGGGCACAGCAGGAAGTGCACAGTATGATGATGTAATCTTTACAGGTTCATACCAGCGTGTTCAGGAATTCTACGAAGTAAACGAAATGAGTGACGGCCTTCCCGTTGTTCCTCCCACACAGGAGAAGATAGAGTATTACCTTCAGTTTACAAATATGGCGGCTACCGATATCGTCAACGAAAAGGACGGCGAGATTATCGGTGTAAAGCCTGCTTACAAAACCATCACTGCATATCAGGTAGCGGCAAACTGCATTATGGCAGGTTGTCCTGCGGAGTATATGCCTATTTGTATGGCTATTACCCGTTGCTTTGCAAACGGTAATTTCTACAAATCACTTGATAGTACACACGGATGGACTCCCTATGTACTTGTAAGCGGTCCCCTCGCCCGACAGTTGGGTATTTCCTACGAGCAAGGTATGATTAACGAAGAGGCAAATAAGCTCATAGGCAGATTCATTTCCCTTGCAATGCTCAACCTTGCAGCCTACAAGATTAAAGAAAACCGAATGGGTACATTTGGTTATATGCAGCCCTTCTGCTTTGCAGAGGACGAGCAGACAACCGTGGATATCGGTTGGAATCCCTACCACGTTAACAATGGTTTTGACCTCAATGACAGCGTTGTTACCTGCGGCTCCACTCTTACATGGGGTAACCCCGTAACCGTTGGTACCACAGACCCCGAGAAAGCTATGCAGCTTCTTGCATGGGATTGTACCGAAAAACAGCAGAACGGTCTTGGTAACACAAACCCTGTTGAGTCCCGTACAATCTGGCTTACAAAGGATGCGGCTACTGTTATTGCGGAGGGCTATGGCACCAGAGATACTCTGGAGGAAGCCCTTATCGCCACCGCACGCAGACCTCTCTGGATGCGTACTTACGCTCACTACTGGGCAAATACAGGCTCAAAAATTCACATGAACACAACCTTTGATGAGCATTATCAGGATATCAAGGATGGTGCATCAACCGAAAACGTAGCCGCAGATAAGGTTGCATCCACAGCCGTTCCCCAGTGGCTGCAGGGCGTTGTTCCCTTTGATACCATCGACACAACACAGACCATCAACGCAAACACAGATGCCCTCAAGAGACAGAAGGTTGTCACCACAGGCTTTGTTGTAACAGGCGGCGATGTGTCCAGCCAGTTCCAGGTAATGCCCGGAGGCGACTGCTGTTCCTACGAAGCTTATCTGCCTTCCACCACAACATGGAACAGACTGATGGATGGACTGGGATATGCCAGATTGTCCACTTTCTACCTCTAAACTAAGTATTAACTGTTGTACTTATTAACTATTTTAGCTTACCATTAATAAAACGAAAGGATGGTACTATGAAGTCAAAAGTTTTAAGACGTGCTATTGCGTTAATGCTTGGTTTGATGATTGCTGTCAGCATTATGTCAGTCCCTATGTCAGTAAGCGCAAGATACACGGATGAAGATATAGCGAACAAGATTTCATACGACTCCCTCAACTGTCGCGAGGACGACTGCGACTGTTTGGAGCCCGAAAATAACAAATTTGCGGTTGTTTCCCCTGTAGGCGGAAACAACACATACAACGACTATGTTTTAGTCGATACCTATCAGAACGTACAGAAGTACTTTGATGAGCAGGGTTGGACAGACGGTCTGCCCATTGTTCCTCCCACATGGATCAAAGCAGAAAAGTTCATGAGATACACCCCCTACACAGATAATCAGGTGGTGGCAACTGTGAACGGCAGAAGCGTTACTGCATATCAGGTAGCAGTCAATGCTATAATGTCAGGCTGTTCTGCTGAATATTTGCCTGTGTGTATCGCTTTTGTAGAAGCCTTGGGTAACACAAACTATCTCAATTCTTTAAGATCAGGCGAGCTTACACCTATGATGTATGTCAATGGTCCCATTGCCCGTCAGCTTGGTATTGACAATGCTCAGGGTATGACAACAGAGGAGTGTAATATCGCTATTGCACGTTTTATGGAGCTTGCACTCATTAACCTTGCAGGGCTGGAGCGTACCAATGCTTTCGGTAATGTTCAGCCTCTGGTTTTCTCCGAGGACGAGCAGACAGCCATCAATATCGGTTGGGACCCCCACCACGTTGAAGCAGGCTATGACCTTAACGACAATGTTATTACAGCTACATCTTTCTCTATGTGGGGTAATAACGTTACTCCTGCTACAGACCTTCCTGAAGAGATTATGAAGGTTATTGCATGGGATATCACCGAGAAAAACCTTGGTGGTCTTGGCGGAGCATCCATAGAGGATAACGCTGACACAAAGCGAACTATCCTCATTACTCCCTCTGTTGCACAGGCACTGGCTAAAAAGTACCAGAGCAAGGATGCCCTTGAAAATGCACTTGTAGAGAATGCCCGCAGACCCCTCTGGATGCGTACTTATGCTTATTATTACGCAAACACAGGCGGCGCACTGTCAAAGTCTTTCTCCGATGTTTATGACGAACT